>DASYHX010000089.1:0-6350 GCA_035998065.1 Pseudorhizobium sp. | reverse complement strand
TTATCGCATTCGTGAGACAAGGTCATCTTCCTCCTATACCGTACATCCGGCAGCGGAGAAATCGCAGTTCAGGCTTGTGCGGACCTATCGCCGCCATCTCGATCTTGCAATCAGAGGGGGAGGGAATGGCGGACAGAGAGGGATTCGAACCCTCGATACGCTTTCACGTATACACGCGTTCCAGGCGTGCGCCTTCAACCACTCGGCCACCTGTCCTTGAAGAGTAAGGGCTGCCTGCACAAGCTGCAAAGCAGCGGTCGGGCGCGATATATAACGAGGTTCTCCTCCGGATCAACCGGAATCTCTCGCAAAATTGCCTGATCCTGTGAGATGCTGCATTCGTTGCGCAAGTTTGCGCCACGCGGTATCGCTGAAGAACGGCGGGCGCTCCTTTAATTCCGTTCGCCAAGACCCCGGAGCCTGCCCCTTGATCCGCACTTTCTTTCACTTCCTCAGTCTGCTTTGCCTGCTGCTGGCGATTATGGCAGGCACGCTCGATTCGATCGAATCGGTCTCATCCTCTTCCGTCGTCATGACGTCGCTCGGGAATCACTGGCAGAACCTTGACGTGGTCAGCCTCGCCCTGGCGGGGGAGGCGGTGGGTCACTATATCCATCCTGATGTTTGGGGTTGGGCGGTGGCGCCGCTCTTGGCTCAGCCGGCCTTTGCCGTGTTTCTCGTCTTGTCCTTGCTGTACTGGATCATCGGCTATCGCCGCCGCCGCTTTGCCGGGCGGTTCTCGGCCTGATCCGGCGGCGCGGCGCCACTCGCCAAAGCCTGACACTACCAACGCCAGGAGGTTTACGATGTTTGTCATCGACATGTTCAGCAAGAAGACCGCCATGCCGACCTCGGAGACGGCACTGCCGGGCAGACCGGATCCGATCCCGACGTCGGAAATGCACTTCGTCAGCGGCCGGGCATTGAAGGGACCTTATCCCGAGGGGCTTCAGGTCGCTTATCTTGGGATGGGGTGCTTCTGGGGTGCCGAGCGGCTGTTCTGGAAGATCCCGGGGGTGCACGTGACCGCAGTCGGTTATGCCGGGGGGATCACACCCAATCCGACCTATCAGGAAACCACGACCGGACTCACCGGCCATGCTGAGATTGTGAAGGTGGTTTTTGATCCGGCGGTGGTGTCCTACCGCGAGCTGCTGAGGATCTTCTTTGAGGAGCATGACCCGACGCAGGGTATGCGCCAGGGCAATGATATCGGCACCACCTATCGCTCCGCAATCTACACCACCAGCGAGGAGCAGGCGGCGGAGGCGCGCGAGGCGCTTGAGGCCATCCAGGACGCTCTGCAGGCTGCCGGTCACAAGAGCAAGATCACCACTGAAATCGCGCCGATCGACGTCTTCTACTATGCCGAGGATTACCATCAGCAGTATCTGGCGAAGAACCCCGGCGGCTATTGTGGCCTGAAGGGCACCGGCGTCAGCTGCCCCGTTGGCTGATTTGCAGGCAACGACCTATCTCCCTGCCGCGGATTTCAGCGATCCGCGGCATTTTCGTGTGCAGGTTCGGCTGCAAGCTTTCGATATTTACCAAGAGCAAAAAATCGGATGAATTTTTCCCCTGCACATGCAAAAGTGCCGGAAGCCGGTCTCTTACGGGGAGGATCGGTGGCCGCAGCAGGCTCCAGAGGGAGATGCGGGAAGACCCAGCTATCAACACAAAAAAACAGGGCTGAATGATGAAGAAAACCCTTTTGACCCTCATGGCCATGGCCGCAATGTCGGCAACCGCGCTTGCAGCTGAGATCAAGCCTGCGCTGGTGTACGGGACCGGCGGCAAATTCGACAAGTCCTTCAACGAGGCAGCCTATGGCGGCGCCGAAAAGTTCAAGGAAGAAGCGGGGGTCGAGTACCGGGATTTTGAGCCGACCAGCGATACGCAGGGCGAGCAGGCAATCCGCAATTTCGCGAGCCGCGGCTATAACCCGGTCGTTGCCGTCTCCTTCGCATGGACGTCGGCGATGGAGAAGGTCGCGGCCGAGTTCCCTGACACGAAGTTCGTCATCGTGGATGCCGTGGTCGATCTGCCGAACGTCCGTTCGGTCGTCTACAAGGAAGAGGAAGGCTCCTATCTTGTCGGCCTTCTTGCGGGTATGGCATCCGAGACCGGCAAGGTCGGCTTCGTCGGCGGCATGGACATTCCGCTGATCCGCAAGTTCGGCTGCGGCTACGTTCAGGGAGTCAAGGCAGCCAAGCCGGATGCGCAGGTCTTCCAGAACATGGTCGGTACCACGGGCGCGGCCTGGAACGATCCGGTTCGCGCCGGCGAGCTCACAAAGAACCAGATCGACCAGGGTGCCGATGTCGTTTATGCGGCAGCGGGCGCAAGCGGCCTGGGCGTGCTGCAGACGGCTGCCGACAACGGCAAGCTCGGCATCGGCGTGGATTCCAACCAGAACCACCTGCATCCCGGCAAGGTGCTGACCTCGATGGTCAAGCGCGTCGACCTCGCTGTCTACAACGCTTTCAAGGATACCCAGGGTGACGCGTTCACGGCCGGCGTCCAGTCGCTCGGCGTCGAGCAGGACGGCGTGACCTATGCGGTCGACGAAAACAACAAGGAACTGATCACGCCGGAGATGGCGGCCGCTGCCGAGAAGGCCAAGGCTGACATCATCGCCGGCACCGTCAAGGTCCACGACTACATGTCGGACAATTCCTGCCCGAACTAAGACCTCGGCGGGCGCATGCGGCCTGATCGCCGTATGCGCCCTCTTCATGCCCGAACGTGAAAGGCGGACGCTTGAGCCTCGACCCTTCAACACCGCCGGCGATCGAGCTTGTCGGGATCGACAAGAAGTTCGGGCCGGTGCACGCGAACAAGAACATAGACCTCACGGTCGCCAAGGGCTCGATTCACGGGATCATCGGCGAGAATGGTGCCGGAAAATCGACACTGATGTCGATCATCTACGGCTTCTACCAAGCCGACCAGGGCCAGATCCGGATTAACGGTAAGCCCATCGTCATCCGCGACAGCCAGACTGCGATCTCCAACGGGATCGGGATGGTTCACCAGCACTTCATGCTGGTGGAGAACTTTACCGTGCTGGAAAACGTGGTCCTTGGCGTCGAAGGCGGCGCCTTGCTCGGCCGCGACGCTGCCCGTGCGCGCGGAGAGCTCGAGCGGCTGCAGAAAGACTACGGGCTGGAGGTCGACCTCAATGCGATCGTCGAAGAGCTGCCGGTCGGTGCCCAACAGCGCGTCGAAATCCTGAAGGCGCTTTATCGCGGTGCCGACATTCTGATTCTGGACGAGCCGACGGGCGTGCTGACGCCGGCAGAGGCCGATCACCTTTTTAACGTCCTGCGTGTCCTTCGTGATCAGGGCAAGACAATCCTTCTGATCACCCACAAACTGCGCGAGATCATGGCGATCACGGACGCCGTCTCCGTTATGCGGCGAGGCGAAATGGTCGCAACGCGAGCAACGGCTGAGACAACGGTCGAGGAGCTCGCCGAGCTGATGGTCGGCCGGCGCGTACTTCTGCATGTGGAGAAGGGCGAGGCGAAGCCGGGGCCGGTGCTGCTGTCGGTGAAGAACCTCACCGTCAAGGATGGCCGCGGCGTCACTATGGTCGACAACGTCTCATTTGATGTTCGTGCAGGCGAAATCGTCGGCATCGCCGGCGTCGCCGGAAACGGACAGTCGGAGCTGCTCGAGGCGATCGCCGGCATCCGCAAGCCCTCGTCCGGCGAGATCCTCATCGACGGTCAGCCGGTGGCGGAGCTCGATGCTGCACGTCGTCGCAAACTGGGTCTTGCCCACATTCCGGAAGATCGACATCACATGGGCCTTGTGCTCAAGTTCGAGGAATACGAGAACTCGATCCTCGGCTATCACCGCGACCCCCGGTACGGGCGGGGCGCCTTCCTCGACCTCGACGCTGTTCGCAAGGACGCGGAAGACAAGATCGCCAGATACGACATCCGCCCGCCGAACCCGAGGTTGAAGACGGCGAACTTCTCCGGTGGCAATCAGCAAAAGATCGTCGTCGCCCGCGAGATCGAGCGCGATCCGAAGCTTCTGATCGTCGGCCAGCCGACCCGTGGCGTCGACGTCGGCGCAATCGAGTTCATCCACCGCCGGATCATCGAGACGCGTGACGCCGGCAAGGCGGTGCTTCTCGTTTCCGTGGAGCTCGACGAGATCCGCTCCCTTTCCGATCGTATCCTGGTGATGTTTGCCGGCAAGATCGTCGGCGAGAAGACCAGCGAAGCTGGCGAACAGACCCTCGGCCTGATGATGGCCGGCATCGCGGCGTGAGGCTTTCATGACAACTGCATCCGTGCCTCTGCCCAACTGGATCAGCTATGGCCTGATCCCGCTGCTGAATCTGCTTCTGGCCTTCTTCTTCTCTGGCCTCGTCGTCTGGTGGATCGGAGAAAGTCCCTTCGAGGCGCTGAAGTTCCTGATCCATGGATCGCTTGGCCGCGGCGACGCCATCGGCTTCACCCTGTTCTACACTACGAGCTTCATCTTTACGGGGCTGTCCGTGGCCGTCGCCTTCCACGCCGGCTTGTTCAACATCGGCTCGGAAGGCCAGGCCTATGTGGGCGGGCTCGGTGCAGCGCTCGCCGCCCTGGCGCTGGATCACTACGTCCCTTGGTACGTAACCATGCCGTTCGCGATCGCTGGCGCTGCTATCTTCGGTGCGGCGTGGGCTTTCATTCCCGCCTGGCTGCAGGCCAAGCGCGGCAGCCACATCGTCATCACCACCATCATGTTCAACTTCATCGGCGCCGCGCTGATGGTCTACCTGTTGGTCAACGTCTTCATCGTGCCGGGCAAGATGGCGCCGGAATCGCGCACCTTCCTCGAGGGTGGCCAATTGCCGAAGCTCGACTGGCTGATGGCACTCTTCGGACTGAAGCTCGGTCCGGCGCCCTTCAACGTCTCGTTCCTGATCGCGCTGGTGATGTGCTACCTCGTCTGGCTGCTGATCTGGCGCACCAAGTTTGGCTACGAGATGCGCACGCTCGGCATCAGCCCGTCGGCGGCCATCTATGCCGGCGTGCCCTATGCCCGTACCGTCATCATCGCAATGCTGATCTCTGGTGGCCTGGCTGGAATGATGGCGCTCAATGCTGTCAATGGTGCGGCGGCTCGGTTGCAGGTGGAATTTGTGGCTGGTGCCGGCTTCGTCGGCATCGCCGTCTCCCTGATGGGTCGCAGCCATCCCGTCGGCATCATTCTCGCGGCCCTTCTCTTCGGGATCCTCTACCAGGGCGGCGCGGATCTTTCGTTCGAGATGCCGACGATCACCCGTGACATGATCGTCGTGATCCAGGGGCTAGTCATCCTCTTTGCAGGCGCGCTGGAATATATGCTTCGTCCCGCGGTTGTTCGGATCTATCAGCAGTTCGCGAAAGGCTGAGGAGAGACAGATGGAAAACTTCGACATCCTCGTCAGCATCCTCGGCTCGACTGTCCGCCTGTCGATCCCTCTTCTGTTCACCGCCCTTGCGGGGCTGTTTTCGGAGCGCGCCGGCATCTTCGACATTGGCCTGGAAGGCAAGATGCTGGCAGCCGCCTTCGCATCCGCCGTCGCCGCCTATCTGACAGGATCGGCCTGGCTTGGCCTCCTTTCGGGCATTGCCGTTTCCATCCTCTTCTCGCTGGTCCACGGATTTGCGTCCATCACCAACCGGGGTAACCAGATCGTCTCCGGCGTGGCGTTGAATTTCGTCGCCATAGGGCTGACGGTCGTCCTCGGCCAGGCTTGGTTCGGGCAGGGCGGACGGACCCCGCAAGTGTCGGGGGAGGGGCGGTTCTCCCCCATCATCCTCCCGGGCGTCGATGCGATGCGCGACGTGCCGATCATAGGGCCACTGTATGCCAACGTCATCTCCGGCAACAATATCCTCACCTACATCGCCTTCCTGGCCGTGCCGCTTGCCTGGTGGGTGCTCTTCCGGACTCGCTTCGGCTTGAGGCTGAGAGCGGTTGGCGAAAACCCGGGTGCTGTCGATACCGCTGGTATCTCCGTCGCGTGGATGCGCTACCGCGCCGTTATCGTCGCCGGTTTCCTTTGCGGGTTCTCCGGAACTTACCTGGCGATCGCACAGTCGGCTGCCTTCATCAGCAACATGTCGGCCGGCAAGGGATATATCGCGCTTGCGGCTCTCATCTTTGCAAAATGGCGGCCGGTGCCGGTAATGTTCGCGTGCCTGCTCTTCGGCTTCCTTGATGCGATCGCGAACTTCATGCAGGGCAAGTCGGTCCCGCTGATCGGCGAGGTGCCGGTGCAGATCTTCCAGGCGCTGCCATATATCCTCACCTGCGTTCTCTTGGCAGGTTTCATTGGCGTCGCACGTGCTCCAAGAGCCGGC
>DASYHX010000151.1:0-3153 GCA_035998065.1 Pseudorhizobium sp. | reverse complement strand
CATAGCGAACAATCGACGCGGAGACGGGTGCCCCTTCTCGCCGGACCGCAGGCATAATTAGGGTCGAGATGGGAGAAAGCCATAGCCTCGCGCTAAAGCAGCAGCGACCGGCGACCGACATATCAGGTACCGCCGGAGAGCTGCAGCAGCGACAGCGATTGGGGTCCGCATGATGCGAGAATGGCGCTACTTCTGGTGGACGCACTGCTCACGCGGCTAAAGCATGTGCCCCCGTGAAACCCTGACAGCTGTCAGGGATTTCTCCGACTGTCTCCGCGGCGCGCCACCGTGCCCGTGGATCCACGAACCGGCTGCCCGCAAAGACCTGGCCTGGCGCTCCCGTGACAGCCCATGACAGACCGATGCCGCTTAAGGCTGCGCCAATGGCGCCACGCCCATAGTCAGTGTCGCGGACGCCTTGGCTCTCGGATTGGCCTTGCCTGTTGCATTGCGCGAATTCCGCCCAATGCCGGGGAAAACCCTGACAGCTGTCAGGGTTTCGTGAGGATCTCCACCACCAGCTCCATGGAACAGAGATCCTCAAGTCGCTATCGTTGAGGCCGGCGAAGGACCGGCTAGCCCGCTCTTTGCCGGGAGAACGGAGAGGTGTCTTGGCCGTCATCACTGCTGCCTCCCACTGCTCCTCGCCGAACCGCGCGAACCAACCCGGCATGGAAACCGCCGTCCCAATGGCGCGTGATTGCCGCTCGCGCAGTGCGGCCGCACAACGCCTATCATGGCAACGAGGTCCGCCGGGCAGGGCGGCTCGAGACCCTGCAGCCTCACTAGGACGCACAAGATGACCCAGCGACATTTTTTCCGCGAGCGCTAAAACTCGGCGTACAGGCGGTGCTGCACATGGAATCGATGATGCTCCCAAACCGAAACATAGATAGCTGCGGTGACGACGGTTTCATTCGACGGCCGCGAGACCCCCGCCTGCATTGAGGCCGGGAAGCGTTTACGGACGTCGTTCCATCCGGGTCAAGATGGGAATGATGCCACTGATCATCTGTGACGACAGGGCAGGGCGGTCGTCACCTTTTGCGGCAGGCATCGTTGAGGTGGACCAGACGCCGTTAGAAGTGTAGCATCCGACCGGACAGAACTGTCCGCTTAAACGTTTTCGGAGCAACGGTGACAACGCTTCTTCGTCGGGACGCCCAAGTGAACCGGGAGGCACTGCTGGCCGCCGCCGAGACTGGCATTGCGCAATATGGCTATGACGTGCCTCTCGACACGGTCAGGAAGATCGCAAAGCTGGGGCGTGCCACTTTCTATCGAAACTTTGCAGATCGGACTGCACTCGCGCGAGCGCTCCTGGATCGCCAGCTGGACCGGCTACAAGCGGTGGCAGCGTCATTGCCGGTGGACGGGGATGCGTTCTTCCTACTCCTGGGTCACGCGGCAAGGGGAGCCGTCTGCACTGGACTTCTTATTGCAGGACTTAGGCGGGCGGGAACTCTACCCGAGCTGGAGATGGTCCGCCGCATTGAAGAGATCTATCGTCCGTTCGCCGAAGCCGCCAAACGAGCAGGTCTTCTGCGGCAGGATTTCTCGCAATCAGATGTTCACCGCATCCTTTCCATGCTGCTTGGCAGCATCGATGCCATCCCCCAGGCGAACGCGCCTCGCATGTCGAACGGTGCCTTAGGCTGATTACGCTTGGGATTCGAGCAAGAGACTGAAAAAACGCGCTGAAGACGTACGACCTGGTTTACGTCATGGCGCAGTCTCTACGCTGGTCGCTGGGTGAGGGGCCCGCGGATGCGGCGATGAAGAGTGGGCCGTGGTTCGGGGGCATTTTTGCGATCTGCACGACCGGCGGCGCAGAGACACAACAAACGCGACAACTGTCGGCAGGATAGCGAGCAGCTGTTGCGGCCTTCGTGGCGGACGGCCTGCTTAAACCCGCGGGGGCATTTTCCTCAACTTAGGTATCAATTCGTGGGGGAGGGACCCATGGCATACCCGCCGACAGGAATGTCGAGCGGGAGGAGCAATACGGGGCGCACCCGGCACTTCTTCCGCGAGGGGCACAACATCAATCCTGTGCCCCTCGCACGCTCAAGACCCCGATGACGCCGACGCCGCGCCTCGAACGGGAGGGGAGGGCAGGGTGAGGTGGATCCGCTATCAAGTTTCATCAGCCTCGAACCCCGCTTCAGCGCTCGCGTGTTCCACCCCCAGCCTCCAAGCCCCCGTCACCGGAAAGCCAAGGACTGGCACGATGCCAGTTGTCGCTAACCAACCTGCCGACTGTCACCGCCGTTTGCTCTCAGCAATGCCATGAGGACGGGGCCAAGCGAAAACTCCCCGCGTTGCGCCTTCAACGTCAGGTCACGCAGGTAACCGCCGGGAGAATTGATATGTCCCGCCCGCTCCAGAATGCATGCGATCGTGACCGCCGCATTTTCCGGCCCCATGATCTCGCACGCCTCCTGATAGGCGGATGGACTGACGCCCAGCATTGACCGCACCGTGACCGCCGCACCCATCAGATCTCGCCAACCCGCTATCGCGCCACCAGGACTGTAGGCTGCAATCTCGGGGCACGCCCGCAACACCAAGCCCAGCGGGAACACCTTCAACGGTTGTGCAGGCCGTTCGTGGCTACGCTCGACTTTCGCCCCCAGCTCATTTCGAGAGCTAGGTTCAAGTTCATTATGGGGTTCGGTTTTTGAATTCTGTTTGTGGCGCTCATCGTGAGCATCATTGGTGCTTGTATTTGCAGATTTCTGGTTGAGATCCAGCATGTTGAGCACTTCCTGCTGCAACAAACGCATCTCGTCCAGCAGCGCGGTCAGCTCTACAAGGCTCGGGGTGCGTGGGATGCGCTGGACCAGGGCGGTGTAAACCGATTCCACCTTTCCCCAGTCTCCCTGCGCGCCTTCCTCCATCGCCGCGGAGATCAGTTTGCGCACGTCGCGCCGGCATATCGTCAGGTTCTCCTTCGCTTTCCTCAGTTGAAGCCGTTCCGCTGCTACCTGCTGTGCGAGCTGAGCGAGTTCCTCAGCCCTCAGCAAAAGAGGAGACAAGTCGAACCCGAAAGCGCTTTCGACCTCTCCGGTCTTTGTTTTGCGGGCGTAGCGTTTACCGTTGGCGCTGTCCTTTCGAACGATCAGTCCTGCCTCGACAAGAAGAGCGAGGTGC
>DASYHX010000096.1:0-4987 GCA_035998065.1 Pseudorhizobium sp. | reverse complement strand
TGGCCAGCATTTCTGATGTCGGCCGGGTTGCCGCTTCCGAAGCGCGTTTTCGCTCATGGCTTTCTGCTCAACAAGGGCGAGAAGATGTCGAAGTCGCTCGGCAACGTCGTCGATCCGGTCAATCTCGTGAATCATTTCGGTCTCGATGAGGTGCGCTACTTCTTCATGCGGGAGGTGTCTTTCGGACAGGACGGCAGTTATAGCGAAGAAGCGATCGGCACCCGCATTAACGCAGACCTGGCCAACGGCATCGGGAACCTGGCGAGCCGCTCCCTCTCCATGATCGTCAAGAACTGCGATGGCAGGATCCCGCAGCCAGGACCCCTGACCGACGTAGACACGCAGATGCTTACCTCGGCGGATGCAATGTTGGCGACCTGCCGGGAAGAGATGGAAAAGCAAATGATCCATCGCGCGGTTGCCGCCATCATTGCCGTGGTCTCTGAGACGGATCGGTATTTTGCAGGGCAGGAGCCCTGGGCGCTCAAGAAGACAGATCCGGAGCGTATGGGAACCGTTCTTTATGTAACGGCAGAAGTTGTGCGGCAGATCGCCATCTTGCTCCAGCCGATCGTCCCGGCATCGGCCGACAAGCTTCTCGATCTCGTCGCTGCACCATCAGACAAGCGGAATTTCGCATTCCTGGGGGAGGCGGGGCGCCTCCTGCCTGGAACGCCATTGGAAGCTCCTACACCGGTTTTCCCGCGCTATGTCGCTCCTGAGGCTCAGGCCTGAGACGAGAGGTCGGGATGCTGATTGACACCCACTGCCATCTTGACTTCCCGGACTTCGCGGAGGAACGCGACGATCTGATTACACGGGCGAAGGCATCGGGCGTGCGCCAGATGGTGACGATTTCCACCCGCGTCCGAAAACTCGACAACCTGCTGGCTCTTACGGAGCGTTACGATTCAGTATTCTGCTCGGTAGGTACGCATCCCAACAATGCAGCTGAAGAGCTTGACGTCACAGCGGACGACCTTGTGCGTCTTGCCGAAAGCCATGAGAAGGTGGTCGCGATCGGGGAGGCGGGGCTCGATTATTTCTACGACACCCAAAAACCTGAGGATCAGCAGACCGGCTTTCGTCGCCATATCGAAGCCTCTCGGCGAACCCAGCTTCCGCTGGTCATCCACAGCCGTAGCGCCGATGCTGACATGGCTGATATTCTTACGGAGGAAAGCGGCAAGGGAGCGTTTCCCTTCATCCTGCACTGCTTCTCGTCAGGTAAGGAATTGGCACGAGTTGGTGTGGCGCTTGGAGGCTATATTTCCTTTTCGGGGATCCTGACGTTTCCAAAATCGGAGGAACTGCGGGAGATTGCGAAGTCGATACCGCAGGATCGGCTGCTGGTGGAGACGGACGCCCCCTACCTTGCACCAAAGCGGTGGCGCGGAAAGCGCAATGAACCTTCCTACGTGGTCAACACCGCTGAAGTGCTAGCGGACACCTTGTCGATGCCATTCGAAGAGATCGCTAGAGTCACCACCGAGAACGCGTTCCGCATCTTTCCCAAGATGCCGAGGCTGTAGCGTGGAGTACCGACGCCGCTTCACGATCCTGGGCTGCGCGTCTTCGCCTGGTGTACCCCGGATCAACGGCGATTGGGGCGCGTGCGATGCCAATAATCCGCGCAACCGCCGCACCCGCGCGTCTCTCCTCGTGGAACAGATTGCACCAGGCGGCGGTCGTACCACCATCGTGGTCGACACCGGACCTGACTTTCGTCAGCAGATGATCAATGCGAATGTCCACCACATTGACGCGGTACTTTACACGCATGCGCATGCGGATCATCTCCATGGTATCGACGACCTGCGAGGCTACTACCATGCGCAACGCCAAAGGATTCCCATCTATGCCGACGCATCTACGATGGAACGAATCCGTCAGGGCTTCGGCTACTGCCTCGAAACACCTCCGGGCGGCAACTATCCGCCGATTGTTGAACCTCGCGTGATCCCGTCCCTCGACGAGCCCATCATCATCCAAGGGGCAGGGGGGCCGATCCAGGTGGCGGCGCATCATCAGGTCCATGGCGACACTCACTCCATCGGGTTTCGCTTCGGAAACCTGGCCTACTGCAGCGATGTCAGCGACTTTCCGGTGGAAAGCCAGCGCCGGCTGCTCGGACTGGATGTCCTCATCATCGATGCGTTGCAGCATCATCACCATCCGAGCCATCTTTCGCTAAAACAGGCCCTGGAATGGATTGAACGGTTTTCGCCGGCCCGGGCACTACTTACCCACATGCATACTCCATTGGATTACGATCAGGTCATGGCTGCTACTCCTGAACATGTTCAGCCAGCCTTCGATGGTCTCGTTTTCGAAGTCACCGTGGACCTTTAGCGTTGGCTACCGGTCCCGCCGGCCACAATCGCGAACTGCGGTTGCCATCGGAGCTTCGCGCAGCTTTCGGCTAGATTTGCGTAGCGTTCGCTGCAACCGCAGGGCATCTGGTCGGGATTCTGGCGCTGATTATCCTCGCGCACCTCGCACGGTCGCCCGGCAGACGCTATCACGGCGGTTGAAGAAAATTGCCAGCGGATAGCAGAAGGCAGGGGTTCGAATGCGCAAACTACGTGCCAACCAGTGGAGTGTGTCGGGTTAGATACGTTAAGCCGGCCTACGTTCCAATACGAGCATCTATAAGTTCCATAATCTATCTTATGCGATATTGAGATGTGGCATGCGATGGGCAGGCTTCAATGCCGTGCCGTCCCTCCTGTTCAAGTCAGCGGATGCTGCGACAACGCCTCTTCAGCGTCATTCGCGTGCATGTCGATCACCTTTTTGGCGAGGTCGAAGCTGAAGCCGTTGCGAACGAATGCCGACATCTCCTTTGACAGCCGCTTTTCATCCAGTGGCGCACGCCGATATGGGCCAAAGGCGCGCTTGCGTGCAAATGCGATGGCGGCGATGTGGTCGTCCGCTTCCTGGAGCGCCTCAGTCGCGGTTTCCGCCGGCACGCCTTTATCCTTGAGCTTGCGTGCAATCAGCCGCTTCGACTTTCCGAAGCGTATACCTGAACGGACCTTGACCTCGGCGTAAGACTGATCGTCCAGCGCGCCGGCGCGATGGCCGAAATTGACCGCTGTCTGGGCCAGTACTTCCATCTGTGCCGTGCTGATGTCCTCAAACTTCTGCTTTGCCTTGCGCCGGATTGCAGCGGCCAACTCATGCTCCGTCATCATCCGGCGGGACAGCCGATAAGCGGCGGAATTCTTTGCCCAGGCCAGCATCCGCGGCGTTGGCACCGAGGCCTCGGATTCGCCTTCCGTGTTGCGTTCGTCGTCTTCGTGCATCCGCCACTCCGCCGTACATCG
Source organism: Pseudorhizobium sp. (assembly GCA_035998065.1). GTDB lineage: Bacteria > Pseudomonadota > Alphaproteobacteria > Rhizobiales > Rhizobiaceae > Neorhizobium. The sequence continues at coordinate 1,658 of DASYHX010000096.1, read as the reverse complement.
GAAGGTGTGATTTCCACCGCTCCGCAAAACGCGCTAGCTTTATTCATTGAGCCAGAGGAGATAGCCGATGTTCTTTCGATTCGCCTGCCTGCTGCTGAGTATGCTCCTGTTCGCTACCATGTCGCACGCCGAGGATCCTGTCCGTGAAGCCCAGGCTGTGATCGAAAGCCAGCTCAGCGCTTTCGCATCGGATGATGCAGGAACGGCCTACTCCTTCGCATCCCCCAATATCCGCAGCATTTATCGCAGTGAGACGCAGTTCCTCGACATGGTGCGCAAGAACTATTCTCCCGTATACAAGCTCGGCAACTATGCTTTCGGGCGCTCGAAACTTGTCGGCGGCGGAGAACTTGTTTTGCAGGAGGTTCTGATCAGCGGCGAGGAGGGCCAGGATTGGACGGCTATCTACGAGATGCGGTTGATGGATGATGGGTCGTACAAAGTGAACGGCGTGCGCATGAAGCGCAACACCACCAGTCAGGGGATCTAGGGGACTTAGCCCCCTGCCCGTCATACCGGTTCCAGATCGCCTTTCGCCCATTCCTCCTGCGTCTTTGCATAGAAGTCTGCGAAGCGACCCTCAGCGATGGCGGCTCGGATGCCTTTCATCAGGTCCTGATAGTAGGAAAGGTTGTTCCAGGAGAGCAGCATGCCTCCCAGCGCCTCGTCGGAGCGCACCAGGTGATGCAGATAGGCACGGGAATAGTCCCGTGCGGCCGGGCAGCCTGACTCCTCGTCGAGCGGGCGCATGTCTTCCGCGTGCCGGGCGTTGCGAATGTTGATCCGTCCCCGTCGGGTGAAGGCTAGTCCGTGCCGTCCTGATCGGGTCGGCATGACGCAGTCGAACATGTCGATCCCGCGCGCGACGGATTTGAGAATGTCGTCCGGCGTGCCGACGCCCATGAGGTAGCGCGGCTTGTCCGATGGCAGCACCGGCAGCGTCGTCTCCAGCATGCGCAGCATCACGTCCTGAGGTTCGCCGACGGCAAGTCCGCCCACCGCATACCCCTTGAGGTCGAGTTGCTTTAAACCCTCGGCAGAGCGCACGCGAAGATCCGGCTGGTCACCCCCCTGGACAATTCCGAACATCGCCTTGCCGGGCTGATCGCCGAAGGCGACGCGGCAGCGCTCCGCCCAGCGCAGAGAGAGCTCCATCGCCCGCTCGATCTCCTTGGGTTCTGCCGGCAGTGCCACGCACTCGTCCAACTGCATCTGGATGTCCGAGCCGAGCAGGCCCTGGATCTGGATCGACCGTTCGGGCGACATGTGGTGCAGCGAGCCGTCGACATGGCTCTTGAAGGTCACGCCCTGTTCATCGAGCTTGCGCAGCCCCGAGAGCGACATCACCTGGAAGCCACCGGAATCGGTGAGGATCGGATGCTCCCATCGGATCAGCTTGTGCAGTCCGCCTAGTGTAGCGACACGTTCTGCGCCTGGCCGCAGCATCAGGTGATAGGTATTCCCGAGAATGATATCAGCGCCGGTATCGCGTACTTGGTCGAGATACATGGCCTTCACCGTGCCGACCGTGCCTACCGGCATGAAGGCCGGTGTTCGGATCGTGCCGCGCGGCATCGTCACCTCGCCAATACGCGCGCCGCCGTCGGTGGTCTTGAGGTTGAACTGGAACGTCTCTGTCATTCTGGTTTCCGGAAGAG
>DASYHX010000095.1:0-3480 GCA_035998065.1 Pseudorhizobium sp. | reverse complement strand
TTCACCTTGGACAGGCGCAGTGTCCGGAGAACCTCGTATCCCGACATGTCGGGGAGGTTCAGGTCCAGAAGGATGATGTCGTAATCATAAAGCTTGCCGAGATCGACGCCTTCCTCACCCAGATCGGTGGTGTAGACGTTGAAGCTCTCAGACTTCAGCATCAGCTCGATGCTCTGCGCTGTCGCGCTGTCATCTTCGATGAGTAGAACCCGCATGTTTTTCCCCTTTACCGCCGCTAAGTAGTCCGTGGCCCTACGCGTTACGGATCCAGACTGTGCCTGATTTGGAAGCTGCCACCAAATGGTTAACAAATTCTGATTCACTTAGCAAAGGTGTATCGTATTTATTAAGCATGAGGTGACACCCGTCTGATTTTCAATGAGGATTGGCCATCGCCTGACTTGAAAAACTAGGTGAGGAAATTCCTCTAAGTGATTCATGCGACTCTAACATTGTCGCGCCATTTAGGCCTTGGCATTTACCGACCCTTAAATGATCAGCCTTATTGTTAATGATGCCCGTAAACGAAAGGTTAACGCGGAAGGGTTTTGATTAACGCGCAGGCGTTTTTTTTAACCCTTGGTGTACCAAACGGGTCACAGCGGGCTAGTGCCGCTACCATGGAGTATTGCGTATGAAGTCGCGTGACAGCCTGGTTCGCCTGAAGGAATTTCAGGTCAACGAGAAGCGTCGTCAGCTGCAGCAATTGCAGATGATGATGGCCGAATTCGAGCGGATGGCTAAGGAGCTCGAATATCAGATCGGCCTTGAAGAAAAGAAGTCGGGGATCAGCGACCCGAATCACTTCGCTTATCCCACCTTTGCCAAGGCGGCGCGCCAACGTGCCGACAACCTCCAGGTGTCCATCCGTGATCTGCGAATACAACAGGAGGCCGCCGAGCTTGCTGTTGAAGAATCGCAGGCGGAGTTTGAAAAAGCGACCGCTCTCGAAGAGCGCGACGGGACGATGCGCGCCCGCGCCTGACGGGTGGGCTGTTGACGGGTAAGGCGTCCTGCACCTTTGCCCGTGCGGACCGTCGACCGCTGGCCCTGACGCAAAACAGCGCTTCAGCCGCTGATAACGTCCTGCCAATCGGTATGGCGTTGAGCCTGACTCTTCACGAAAGGGCAGAGCGGGATGATCTTCCAGCCGTGCAGGCGCGCATCCTCGACCGCGCGTGCTGCCAGGGCCTGCCCAACTCCCCGGCCTCGCAGAACGTCCGGGACGCCGGTATGGTCCACGATGATAAGAGTGGGGGAGGTGCGGGAATAGGTAAGTTCCGCCTCATGTCCATCCAGTTCCGCAACATACCGTCCGCCGGACGTCGATTGCTGATGTCTGATTTCCATCTGATCCTCCGCCTGGGCATCCTGGCCAAGACGTAGAGCACCAAGGGGATTTCACAAGCGTTGGGAATGCTGGCTGGAGGAGGTCTTCGTTGCCGAAGCTTTCGGTCGGGCGGGTATGGACGTCTGAAAGCGCAAAAGGCGCCGCGGTGTGGTCTCCGAGCGGCGCCATTTCGGGCATCTTTTCGATCGGCAGCTAGTGGCGATATTGCTGGATGCGCGTGGTACGCAGACCGGCGAGGCCATGATCGTTGATTGACGACTGCCAGGAGAGAAACTCCTCGACGGTCAGGGTATAGCGTTCGCACGCTTCTTCTAGGCTCAGAAGTCCACCGCGGACCGCAGCGACCACTTCTGCCTTGCGGCGAATAACCCAGCGGCGGGTATTGGCCGGCGGAAGATCGGCGATCGTCAACGGACTGCCATCGGGGCCGATGACATATTTCACTCGCGGGCGTATCATTTCGGTCATGGAACTCTCTACACAAACACAAGACCACGTCGCGAAGGCTAGCGCCGCAGATTTAACATTTACCTAAATGTGGCGAAGCATTTGTTCCAATCTTTGCAGAATGAGGCTTTTGGCAGGGCTGCACCCGGCAAAACAGTTGGCAGCTCGGGCGTTTCCTGCCTCTGCGGCCGCGTAGCCGGGACGCCATGAGCTGCCCTATTTGCGGACGGGCAGAGAGAACCCGCCCGCGCCGGCGATGGTTACGAGTGGCGCATCTCACAGGAGATAGGCTGCGAGTGTCGTCTTGTGCGGACCCAGATCGATGCTGGCAGTCCCGCTGTGGCCAAGCATGAGCAGATCGCCCGCGGCCAAGGCTGCGATCGTAGTTGCGGAATGAAGTCCGGTGTCTCCGCGCAGGGCTAGAAGAGGTCGGTCGCCATTCACCAGAAGCGTGGTGAGCTGTCCGGTCGAGGAGGCCACCGACACGGTCAGGCTCAGGAGGAAGTTGCCGCTGGCAGGAACGACAATTGCTTGACCGCCTGCCGCCATGGTGCCCTCCAGTGAAAAGCCCCCTTCGGATTGGGAAAAATCTGTAAAGCCGCTTTGTTGGCCGTCCGCCGGAGAAAAGCTCGTGCCCGCGCGATAAGCGCGTGCCATTGGCTGGCTGGGCCGGGAGATGCGGCCATTCGGATCGATTGCCAGAGCGGTCCGCCACGCGTTGCCATCGCTGACTTTGAAGGACAAGGCGTTGTCGCCTGCCAGGCCGATTTCTGCATGCCCGACCCAGCCGGACTGAAACACCAACGTGGCACTATCCGTCGGCGCCTGCTTGTTGATCTTGAGTTGATGCCCACTTCCTGCGTGGGTGAACAGGCTGGCCGCTGCGGAGACGGCGAGGCGGTTCGTTTCATCGGGTGAGGCTGCTATGCCCAATCGCTCAAAGCTAGCGGCCGCTGGCAATATGTCGCGCCACTGGCCACCCGTGAAGACCTTCAGCGCCAGGTCAGACACGAACCAGGCTCGCCACCCTTCGCGCGGAAGAAGAAGATTCCAAGCCCCGTCCTGCCAGGTGGCGACGTGGCCCTGCCGCCCGCTCCACTCCGCCGATGGATCCGGCCCGACCACAAATGCTTCCCCGTCTTCGGCTGAAGAAGGAGGCGCGGACTGCTCGCCGGCAATGGTGAGGTGGACAAGGGCGTCCAATGTCAGAAGTGCTTCATTGTGGGTGACGTGCTTCTGCGCCTGGGACGGCAGGATAAACGGCAGGTTCAGGTTTGGCGTTGCGTTGCTCATCGTCTTTCTCCTTTAGGAGAAGAGTAGAGGAAGATCCGCAGAGGTGAATCTGACGTGTGTTAAGTTCAGGTTTTCGTTAGCGTGGGCCGGCAGTTTCCGTGGGCGAAGGATGCAGCACCTGAAAGCTGCCGGCGTCACTAGAGTGTGGCGTTGCTGCGTTGCGGAAGGTTTGCTGCGTCGCACCTAGTATAAGCGCTGGCAAGAGCTGCTAGTGGATGCGGCAATGGTCTGCATCTTTTTCGACGTAGGCGCTCTTTCTCTGTGCAGCCTGTTGAGAACCCGGCGCTTTTCGCCTTTCTCTCGGCTTTTTGTCTTCACATTTCTGCCGAAAACGGTATGGATGCCCCGGAAGTGAAGAGACCCGCCTGGGTCGACAATACAAGAGATGC
>DASYHX010000087.1:0-10525 GCA_035998065.1 Pseudorhizobium sp. | reverse complement strand
CCGACAAAGGTCCAGCCGCGTTTCTTCAGGTCCTTGGAGAGCCGGATCGACGTTGCGGTGGTGGGGTTCGCCCTCAGCGTCGCAAAGTCCATCACGGGCGGACGGTCGGCAGGTAGCGGCTCGAAGCTCCAGAAGAATTTTGCGAGCGAACCGAACTCGTCTCGCAGTTCCACCGCGCGGCGAGCATTGTTGATGGTCGAGACGATCTTGCCGCGGTGGCGGATGATCCCTGCGTCGGCCACCAACCGCTCCACGTCGTCCTGGTCGAACGATGCCACCGTATCAAAATCGAAGCCAGCGAAGGCAGCCCGGAAGTTCTCCCGCTTGCGCAGGATCGTCAGCCACGACAATCCCGACTGAAAGCCTTCGAGGCAGATCTTTTCGAACAGTCGGACGTCATCGGTCACCGGCCGCCCCCACTCCTCGTCATGGTAGCGGCGATAGTCGTCCAACCCTCCGTGCCAGAAGCAGCGGGAAAGCCCGTCTTCTCCTATGATGATGCCGGTCTTTTCCATCGTGTCCCCTCGTTAATGGCCATCGCTTCGTTTTCAGACTTGGTCAACCATGTCCCCAAACCGGCTGGTAACCCTGCTGAAAGCTTTAACGCCCGCGACGCATTTGAATCGCCACCCGTTTACGGTTCCGTCGTTCTCCGTTGGCAGCGTGACCTGCGAACCGGGCGATGAACGCCTCATCGGTGCATGTGTAGCGAGTGGATCCGACGATGAACAAGATGCTTATGCTGGCCATCGGCCTTCTTCCTGCCTTTGCCACCCTGGCGCAGGCGAATGACGGGTATCGAGAGCGGCCTCCGGTGATCGTCAGCCCGGACCTGACGGCCCCATGGGTGATGCAGCTCGGTGGTGGCAGCGTCAGGCCGGTAGTCTATCCGAGTCGCACAGCAGGAACCCGCAGCCTCTTTCCCCCGCGCAGCCGCAACGAAGCCGATGCACGCCCGCGCAACGTCCAGCAGGCTGGCTTTCGACCGAACAAGGTGATCCGCGGCCAGATCGAGCCTCAGTTCCTGCCGCAGACGGTGACCTATGAGACGAAACATGCTCCTGGGACGATCGTCATCGACACCAACAACCGCTTTCTCTACTTGGTCACGGGCAACGGACAGGCGCGTCGCTACGGCGTCGGCGTAGGAAAACCGGGCTTTGAGTGGGCGGGGACCCACAAGGTCACCCGAAAGGCGGAGTGGCCGCGCTGGGTTCCGCCAAGAGAGATGATCGCTCGTGAAGCTGCAAAGGGCCACTACCTGCCGGCAAGCATGGAGGGTGGACCTGCAAACCCACTTGGTGCCCGCGCAATGTATCTCGGCTCCACGCTCTATCGCATCCACGGTACGAACGCGCCCTGGACCATCGGCAGCGCCGTCTCCTCCGGTTGCATCCGGATGCGCAATGAAGACGTGGTCGATCTCTACGAGCGGGTATCGGTTGGTACCAAGGTCATCGTCATGTGACAATTGTGGCCGCACCGCCACGGCGCGGCCGGTTTCTCGTCCGAGGGACGTCGTTATTCGCTTCCCTCTGCTTGCCGTTTGTCATGTGCCGGGACATCTTGCTCCCCATTCACCGCAGAGCGGCAAGAGGGGTAAGATGAAAACCAGGACACTGATGATCGTCGCCAGCCTGATGGCGGCGATGATGGCGAGCGAGGCTCCGGCTCAAAGTTCCGGAGCCCGACCGGCGACGACGGCAAGCGACGTGGCACCTTCGATGCGCAACCGCGCCGTGCCGGAGAAATACAAGCGCCGGATGGTGCGCTTTTCCACCAATGAAGCGCCCGGCACGATCATCGTCGATACCCATAACAAGTTCCTCTACTACGTGGAGGGCAAGAACCGGGCGACCCGCTACGGGATCGGCGTTGGGCGCGAAGGCTTCGGCTGGTCGGGAGTCGTGAAGATTGGCCGCAAAGCGGAGTGGCCGTCATGGACGCCGCCCGCGGAAATGCGGCGCCGCGAGGCGGCGCGTGGACATATCCTGCCCGCCGTCCAGAAAGGCGGCCCGGACAATCCCCTCGGCGCGCGCGCGATGTATCTCTACAAGGGTGGCCGCGACACGATATTCCGCATCCACGGCACCAACCAGCCATGGTCGATCGGGCTCAACCTTTCTTCCGGCTGCATCCGGATGATGAACAAGGACGTCGAGCACCTCTACGAGCGGGCGCCGGTCGGCACCAAGGTCGTGGTTGTCGGCCCCGGCAACAAGCACGGAGACGTTGCCTTCCAGGATCGCGGGATCGACATCTTCCGGACGCTCTTTGGCGGCTGATGAATTGGAGGCGGTTTGCAGCGCGCCTCCCGGAAACCCCGCCTCCGTCTGTCGCGTGATCCACCCGATGAACGGCAGAGTTCGACGCTAGATCCATTAAACAGCTCAATGACGAAGCGCCGGCCCTTGCGCCGGCTTTTCTTCATGCGAGCCGCGACGGCTTCGGGCCACCATAGACCCAGTCGAGCAGTTCCACGGTGTGGACGATCGGAATGGCGGTGCCTGTGCCGATCTGGGTCATGCAACCGATATTGCCCGTGGCAATCACGTCCGGCCGTGTCGCTTCAAGATTGCGCACCTTGCGGGCCTTAAGCTGTGCCGAGATCTCCGGCTGCATGATGTTATAAGTTCCAGCCGAGCCGCAGCAGAGGTGGCCTTCCGGCGGGTCGCGCACGACGAAGCCGGCGTTCTTCAGCAGGTTCTTCGGCGCCATCGTGATCTTCTGACCGTGCTGCATGGAGCAGGCCGAATGGTAGGCGACGGCAAGCCCATGGCTCTCGAGTCTCGGCAGATCAAGCGTCGCCAGATATTCTGTTATGTCCTTGGCAAGGGCGGACACATGGGCCGCCTTCTCTGCATAATGCGGGTCAAGCCGGAGCATGTGCCCGTAGTCCTTGACCGTGGTCCCGCAGCCGGAGGTCGTGATGATGATGGCATCCAGCCCGCCTCCCTCGATTTCACGGGTCCAGGCATCGACATTGGAGCGGGCGAAATCGAGAGCGGGATCTTCCTTGCCCATGTGATGAACAAGCGCGCCACAGCAACCCTCGCCTTGGGGCACCACGACCTCCACGCCCAAGCGGGTCAGCAGCCGTATTGTCGCTTCGTTGATGCCGGGATCGAGCACAGGCTGGGCGCAGCCGCTCAAGATCGCAACGCGGCCACGCCGCTCCGTTTCTGGTGGGCGGCTGCCCGGCTGTGTGGCGTTTGACTTCCGCAACGATCCGGTCGGCGCAAGCTTGAGCATCGCTGCGAGCGGCTTGAGCGGGGACAGGCGGTCGAAGAGCGGGGCGAGCGGGCGGCTCACCTTGGCGAGCGCCAGGGCGGTCCGGAAACGTTTCGGATAGGGGAGCACCGCCGCAAGCACGTTGCGGATCATGCGGTCGATCAGCGGCCGCCGGTAGGTCTTCTCGATGTGGACGCGCGCATGGTCGACGAGGTGCATGTAATCGACGCCCGACGGACAGGTTGTCACGCAGGCAAGGCAGGACAGGCAGCGGTCGATATGGGTCACCACCTCAGCATCAGCCGCGCGGCCGTTCTCGAGCATGTCCTTGATCAGGTAGATCCGGCCCCGCGGGCTGTCGAGTTCGTTGCCAAGCGTCACATAGGTGGGACAGGTAGCCGTGCAGAAGCCGCAATGCACGCAGCGTCGCAGGATCTTTTCCGATTCCGCCACCTGCGGATCGGCAAGCTGTTCGGCGGTAAAGTTGGTCTGCAAATTACACTCCCGCCATCTTGCCCGGGTTGAAGATGCCACCAGGATCGAGCTTCTGCTTGACGCGCGCCGAGAGGGCCGCGACGGCATCCCCTTCAGGATGAAAAGCAGAAAGCCGCTCCTGCACCGTAGCCGGCGCACGGACCAGCGTCGCATGGCCGCCGCCCAGCGCCTTGATATAGCGCCGCAGCCGCTGCTCCTCCGGATCTGCTTCCATCTGCATCCAGATGAGGCCGCCCTGCCAGTCATAGAAAGCGTCTATTCCGGCCTCCAGACGAAGGGCTGCAACCAGCTGATGTCCGACGGACGGCGCAACCGAAACCCGCCAGAGCGGCTTGTTGGGAGAGCCCTTGTAAGGGGCGACGTTCCGGATTTCCTGCCAAAGGTTGCGGCTCAGGTCCGGTCCTAGCCTAGACACCGAGCCGAAGCTCCGCATCATATCGCCAAGCTTTTCTGCGCGCACGGAAACCGATGCTTCCAGACCTTCCAGGCGCAGCACCGTCGCCTCCCCTTCCGGCAGCTGGCCGCCAATTAACCGTCCGCGCACTGTTGGCGGCAGGTGGGCCGCGCCGGAGACTTCCACGGGCATGGCCATCGCCGCTGCCATCGCCTGGGTCGCTGCATGGTCGTCAAGGCCCGAAACGACGATCGTCTCCACCGTTTCCGGCACCGGCAGAACGCGGAACGTCACCTCCGTAAGAAAACCGAGCGTGCCGTGGGAGCCGGCCAGCAGCTTGACCAGATCGAGCCCGGTAACGTTCTTCATCACCCGCCCGCCAGCGCGGATGATCTCGCCACGACCGTTGACGAAGCGAATGCCGAGCAGGCTGTCGCGTGCGGCGCCGGCGACGAAACGTCGGGGGCCGGAGACGTTCGCAGCGAAAACGCCACCGATTGTCGGCTCTCCCGCGGTTCCCATCACGCCGCGATGATCCATCGGCTCAAAGCTCATCATCTGCCTATTGGCGGCAAGGAGAGCTTCGATCTCCCCCACGGGCGTTCCTGCCTTGGCCGTCATCACCATTTCAGCCGGCTCATAGTCGACGATCCCGGTCAGCGCCGACGAACTCAAGGTCTCCTCGGCGCTGACCCGATTGCCAAAGCCGGCGCGGGTTCCACCGCCCAGGATGGACAGGGTGGTACCTTTGGAGGCGGCGTTGCGGATGACGTAGGCGGCATCGTTTTCCGTGTGCGGCGTCAGCGTCATGCAGCCGGTCGCCCCTCGAGCGGAAAGACCTTGGACGGGTTGAGGATCCAGCCTGGATCGAAGGCCGCACGCACCGCCATCTGCTGGTTCAAATCAGCATCGGAATACTGGTGGCGCATGAGGTCGCGCTTCTCGATACCCACCCCATGCTCACCCGTTAGACAGCCACCAGCATCGACGCACAGCTTGAGGATCTCGTTGCCCGCTTCTTCGGCGCGCGCGGCATCTTCCGGGTCGTTGGCGTTGAAGAGGATCAGAGGATGCATGTTGCCATCGCCGGCATGGAAGACGTTGGCAACGCGCAGACCAAAGCGTTCAACGATCTCGGATGTCTTCTCTAGCACATAGGAGAGCTTGCCGAGCGGCACCGTGCCATCCATGCAGATGTAGTCGGAGATCCGACCGGTTGCTCCAAAGGCAGACTTGCGGCCTTTCCAGATCAGCGCCGCTTCCGTGGCGCTCTGGCTTTCGCGCACGGTTCTGACGCCGTGGCGGCCGGCGATCTCGACGATCTTCTTGAGCATCGCCTCCATCTCGGCCTCCGACCCCTCCACCTCGACGATCAGCAAGGCGCCGACGTCGAGCGGATAGCCCGCCTGCGCAAAGGCTTCGCAGATCTCGATCGCGGGCTTGTCCATGAACTCGATCGCCACCGGAATGATGCCGGAACCAATCACGTCGGCCACGCAGGCGCCCGCTTCCTCGGAGGTGTCGAAGCCGAACAGCACCGGGCGTGCGCCTTCCGGTTTCGCAATCAGCCGCACTGTCGCCTCTGTCACGATACCGAGTTGTCCTTCGGAGCCACAGACGAGGCCGAGAAGATCGTAACCGGCCGCATCCAGGTGTTTGCCCCCCAGTTCAATCACGGTGCCGTCGACGAGCACCATCTTGACGCCCAGCAGATTGTTCGTGGTAACGCCATACTTCAGGCAGTGGGCACCGCCTGAGTTCATGCCGATATTGCCGCCGATCGTGCAGGCGAGCTGCGAGCTTGGGTCCGGCGCGTAGAAGAAGCCTTCCGGGCTGACTGCATCAGAGATGCTGAGATTGGTGACCCCGGCTTGAACAGTCGCGGTTCGATTAGCGGGATCGATCTCGATGATCTGCGTCATCTTGGAAAGACCAATGACAACGGCGTCCTCCTGCGGTATCGCCCCACCCGACAGAGAGGTTCCGGCGCCGCGCGGCACAACCGGCACGCCGTAGCGGTGGCAGTACTTCATGACGGCTGCCACCTGCTCCGTCGTCTTGGGCAGCACGACAGCCAGCGGCAGGCGACGGTAGGCGACGAAGGCGTCGGTTTCGAAGGGCACCAGTTCACGCGCCTCGTGAACAACGCACTCAGGAGGCAGCAGATCCAAGAGGTCGTCGACGATGGTTGCTCGCCGCGCCAATACCGCCGCCCGCGGCTTCAAAAATCTGATCGCTTCCGACACGGTCATCCTCCCCGCCGTCTGCCCCATCTTCTCTGCGCTTACCACGGCTCGCGTGCGAAGGCCATGCTATCCGCCAGCGAGGGAGAACCTCCGAACTGTGCGGTCACTCTTGTCCACCACCGATTTCCGCGCTTTTCGACCTGCCCAACTTGCACATATGCTCTATATTCGAATCATCGCATAAGACCGCCGACGCTTGTAATCAGCGACACAGCGTATGTCTCGATGATAGAAGAATCACTTGAAAGGATTATCGACGTTGAACCTTCTCGCCCGCCTCAAGTCAGACGTAGGCCTCATGCTTCGGCGACCGCCAAAGCAGCAGTATGCCGCGCTGTGCTACCGGCTAAAGAAGAAGCAGGGTGAGGTCGAGGTTCTGGTTCTTACCAGTCGCGATACGGGTCGATGGGTGATCCCCAAGGGATGGCCCATGCCGGCGAAAAAGGCCCATGCCGTTGCCGAGCGTGAAGCCTACGAAGAGGCCGGTGCCAAGGGCAAGGCCGAGAAGGAGCCGCTCGGTTACTATCACTACAGCAAGGGCTTGCGGACGGGGCTGCGAATCCCGGTCCGCGTTCAGGTTCATGCGCTGGAGGTCCAGGAGATGGCCAAGAATTTCCCCGAGAAGGGAAGCAGGCAGCTTGAGTGGGTCACTCCTCAGGAAGCGGCTCGCCGGGTAAACGAACCGGAACTCAAGGCCCTCCTCGCGGTTCTTGCCTCCAAGCTACAAGACAGGAACCTCAAGATCGCCACCGCCAGCTGACGCAGTCACTGTCACAAAACTGTCATATTGCAATCCGGCAGCATTGCCATTAGGCCCTGCACGGCAGGGCTAGGGCATCTGTTGGCCCGGCCCGACTGACAGTCCCGGAGCGTGCGGCCTCGCACATTGGGCAAAAGGATACCTGATGGCACAGCAGCCACCGCACCTCGTCAAGCAGACGCTCGACAAGGACCTCGACAAGCTCAGCTCCGTCGAGGCAGCAACGCACAATGTTTCACGCGGCTTCGCGGGGCCGGGCATCGCGCTGATCTTCCTGGTGGCTGCCACCATGTTCGCCGCGGTTTACGTGATTGGCAAGCCCGGGGCCGTCATTGTCGTAGCAGCCGCTGCAATCGGCGCCTACATGGCCATGAATATCGGGGCGAACGACGTTACGAACAATGTCGGTCCCGCCGTAGGCTCCCGTGCCATGTCGATGGGGCTAGCACTCGCGATCGCTGCCATCTTCGAAACCGCAGGCGCCTTGATTGCCGGTGGAGACGTGGTCGAGACGGTTTCGAAAGGGATCGTCGATCCTGCACTTTTTGCCGGCGCCGACATGTTCATCTGGGCCATGATGGCCGCGCTTCTGTCTTCCGCACTTTGGGTCAACCTCGCCACGTGGATCGGCGCGCCGGTATCCACGACGCACGCCGTCGTCGGCGGGGTTCTCGGTGGCGGCATGGCAGCGGCCGGAGCATCCGCTGTGGACTGGGCGCAGATGGCGGGAATTGCGGCAAGCTGGGTGATCTCGCCCGTCATGGGCGGGGTCGTTGCCGCACTCTTCCTTGCCTTCATCAAGGAGTTCATCATCTACCGGCACGACAAGATTGCCTCTGCCCGCAGATGGGTGCCCGTCCTGCTCGGCGTCATGGCCGGTGCGTTCTCCGCCTATTTGGCGCTGAAAGGCCTTCGCCAGTTGTTTGATGTTCCCCTCTCGACCGCGTCGGCGATAGGCCTTGGCTGCGGCCTGCTTGTCTGGGGCATCAGCATCCCGTTGATCCGGCGTCAGTCTGAGGGGCTGGAAAACCGCAACCAGTCGCTGCGAAAGCTGTTTCAGATCCCGCTTATCTGCGCCGCGGCGCTCCTTTCCTTCGCCCATGGCGCCAATGACGTGGCGAATGCGATCGGCCCGCTGGCGGCGATCGTATCGGTGGCACAGGGCAATAGTGTCGGCAGTTCCGTTTCCATCCCCATTTGGGTCATGGTGATCGGGGCCTTCGGCATCTCGGTCGGTCTCCTTCTGTTCGGCCCTCGCCTGATCCGGCTCGTCGGCGAGCAGATCACCAAGCTCAATCCGATGCGTGCCTTCTGCGTATCCCTTTCCGCAGCACTGACGGTCATCGTGGCTTCCTGGCTGGGAATGCCTGTGAGCTCCACGCATATCGCCGTTGGCGCCGTCTTTGGCGTAGGATTCTTCCGCGAATGGTACACGCGCAACTCCAAGCGGCGTGTTGAATACATGAAGATGAAGGCTGACCGCTGGGAGATCGAGGAACGCCCGGAGCGCAACGCCGAGGAGTTGCGCCGCCGTTACCTGGTGCGGCGGTCGCACTTCATGACCATCGTCGCGGCTTGGGTAATCACTGTGCCGGCAGCCGGCGCACTTGCGGCTCTTCTGTATTGGGTTATGTCTCTGCTCTTCATTTGAACGGCTTGGGGTTGCCGGAATGCGTGCCAACTTTCGGATGCAGCGATTGTTCATCGATGCGGCTCTGTTCCCCGGCGCATCGGTCGAGGCCAGTTCGGAGCAGTTCAACTATCTCGCCAACGTGTTGCGTCTCACCGACGGTGGGCAGATTCTCGCCTTCAACGGCCGCGACGGCGAGTGGGCGGCGGAGCTTTCTTTTCCAACGCGCAAGAAGCTGCTGATCGAAGCCAAAGAGCAGACGCGGCCGCAGCCCCCGGCTCCAGACCTTCACTACCTGTTCGCTCCGCTCAAGGTCGGGCGGCTCGACTACATGGTTCAGAAGGCGGTGGAGATGGGTGCCGGGCTCCTCCAGCCAGTGATGACGCAACACGTGCAAGGCAAGATCACCAATCTGGACCGACTGCAGGCGAACGTCGTGGAGGCGGCCGAGCAATGCGGCATCCTCTCGATCCCGACGGTTGAGCCGCCGCGCAAAATCCGCGACGTCCTGGACAACTGGCCCAAGCAGCGGCGCATCGTCTTCTGCGACGAAGGCGAAGAGAGCCAGAACCCCCTCCCCATCCTAAATGGGATCCAGGAGAACCAGCTGGCGCTTCTTGTCGGTCCGGAGGGAGGCTTCTCGGAGGAGGAACGCAGCCTGTTGCGCGGCTGCGATTTCGTCACGCCCATACCATTGGGACCGCGTATCTTGCGCGCCGATACCGCCGCAGTCGCAGCGCTGGCCGTCATTCAGGCCGCCATCGGCGACTGGCGATGATTGAGCGCCTTGCTTTTCTGAAAGCATCTTGAAAGAAATTGACTTGAACAGCACCTCAATCCGGTTAAAGCAGCCGGACGCGACAGTTCTGTCGGCCCTATAAGGTACATCCCATGGCCCGTGACACCACCGACCAGACACCGCTGACTTCGGTGTCCGAGCTTTCCGCCTACCTTGCCAGCGGCGCGCGGCCGAAGGAAGACTTTCGGCTCGGGACGGAGCACGAGAAATTTGCCTTTTTCTACTCAGACAACAGTCCCGTTCCCTATGCCGGAGAGGCCAGCATTTCGGCATTGCTGAGGGGCATGCAGGCCAAGCTCGGCTGGGACCCCATCACGGACGGGGACAACATCATCGGCCTCGCTGACCGTTCGGGGATGGGCGCGATTTCGATCGAACCCGGCGGTCAGTTCGAACTCTCCGGTGCGCCGCTCGAGACCATCCATGAGACATGCTCGGAGTCCAACCGGCATCTCGATGTGCTGCGGGAAGTGGCGGAGCCCATGGGAATTCATTTCCTTGGCATTGGCGGCAGCCCGAAGTGGCGGCTGGACGAGACGCCGCGCATGCCCAAATCCCGCTACGAGATCATGA
This sequence comes from Pseudorhizobium sp., assembly GCA_035998065.1. GTDB lineage: Bacteria > Pseudomonadota > Alphaproteobacteria > Rhizobiales > Rhizobiaceae > Neorhizobium. The sequence continues at coordinate 397 of DASYHX010000087.1, read as the reverse complement.
CCCGCTACATGCCCAAGGTTGGCGCAAAGGGTCTGGACATGATGTATCGCACCTGCACCATTCAGGTGAACCTCGACTTTTCGTCCGAGGAAGACATGGCGCGCAAGATGCGGCTTTCGATGAAGCTGCAGCCGGTCGCCACGGCGCTCTTTGCCTCCTCCCCGTTCACGGAAGGTAAGCCGAACGGGCTTCTTTCCTGGCGCGGCGACATCTGGCGCGATACGGACAACCAGCGCTCCGGCCTGCTTCCCTTCGTCTTCAACAATGACTTCGGTTTCGAAGACTACGTGGAATGGGCGCTCGACGTGCCGATGTATTTCGTCGTCCGCGACGGCAAGTACCACGACTGCACCCATGTCACCTTCAGGCAGTTCATGAACGGGGCGCTGAAGGGCGA
>DASYHX010000074.1:0-2646 GCA_035998065.1 Pseudorhizobium sp. | reverse complement strand
GCTACAGAAACTACCGCCGCATTACCGCGAGGTACTGACCCTCGTCGCGATATTGGGGGAGAGCTACGAAGCCGCAGCCGAGATCTGCGACTGCGCGGTCGGAACGGTAAAAAGTCGCCTAAACCGGGCACGTCACCAAATCCTGCAGGAGCTTGGAGAGGACGTGGCCTAGGGGCAAGCCCATGACAATAAGGGCGCGGACCGTGGATAATCGGACGGCTCCGCCCAATACCTTGATCTGCATGACAAGCTGCATGCCAACATATTGGAACTTTCGCCTTTGCCTGACGTTCACGGATGGGGGCGGCTGGGCGTACCAGTCCCTGTGAATGCTGTCGGGATAGGGATTACAGACATGGCTATTCTACTCACCGCGATCCTCTTCGCATTGATAGGGGTCGTGCTTGCAGTTGGCGGCACACAATTGTTGATGCTCGGCGGCAGCGTCTATTACCTCCTCTCAGGCATCGCATTTCTGATCACCGCGATCCTTCTCTATATGCGTCGTTCGGCGGCCCTTGTCGTTTATGCCGTTCTCGTCCTCGCTTCGCTCGCGTGGGCGGTCTGGGAGGCGGGCCTCGACTGGTGGCAGCTGGCCCCGCGCGGCGGTGTCGTCATCGTCCTGGGCATCTGGCTGCTCACGCCTTGGATACGAAAGCCGCTCGGGTTCCAGAGCCCAACGGGGGCCCGTTACGCAGCGAGCGCCACTCCGCTCACCGTAGCGGTAGCAATTTCGGTTGTCGTGGCCGTCTTGTCTGTGTTCACCAACAGCACGGATCTTGAAGGTCGTTTGCCTGAGGAGAGTGTGGCAGCCGCGCCCAATCTTGGCGGGGACGTTCCTGCCGGCGAATGGCACCAATATGGTCGCACTCCCTATGGGCAGAGGTACTCGCCGCTTGATCAGATCAATGTTGAGAACGTCAGTGAGTTGGAGGAAGTGTGGCGCTATCAGACGGGAGATGTGAAGCTTCCGGAGGATGTGACGGAGACGACATACCAGGTCACGCCTCTCAAGGTGGGCAATTCCCTGTTTATCTGTACACCGCACAACTGGGCCATTGCGATCAACGCCACCACTGGCGAGGAGCAGTGGAAATACGATCCGAATGCGGGTCTTAACGCGGACCGCCAACACCAAACCTGCCGTGGCGTGACATATTACTCCGATCCGGCGGCACAGCCAGGAGACGCCTGCGCACAACGGGTCTACTTGCCGACCTCGGATGCTCGCCTGATCGCACTCGACGCGGGGACTGGAGAGGTTTGCACCTCTTTTGCCGACAACGGCGTCCTGCAACTTGAGCAGGGTATGCCCTACAACCCGGCCGGCTATTACTACTCCACCTCTCCCCCCGTCATTGCCGCCGGCAAGATCATCATCGGCGGAGCGGTCAACGATAACTATTCAACTCAAAGCCAGTCGGGCGTCATCCGTGCCTTTGACGTCAACACCGGCGAATTGATCTGGAACTGGGACTCTGGAAATCCAGATCAGACCGAACCTCTTCCCCCCGGGCAAACCTACACCGCGAACTCGCCCAACAGCTGGTCTGTGTTCAGCGTGGATGAAGCGCTGGGCCTAGTGTATATCCCGCTTGGAAACAGGGTCCCCGACCAGCTCGGAATGGGGCGCTCCGAGAGCGTGGAGCGATACTCCTCCTCCATTGTCGCGCTCGACGTCAATTCTGGCGCCGATCGGTGGGTACGGCAGACTGTCCATCATGATCTTTGGGATATGGATGTTCCCGCTCAGCCTGTCCTTCTGGATCTAGCCCAGCCGGATGGTGAGATTGTTCCGGCGCTGATCGGACCGACCAAGCAGGGCGATATCTATGTCCTCGACAGGCGGACCGGCGAACCCCTGCAGCCGATCGAGGAGATCCCGGCGCCAGGCGGCGCAATCCCTGAAGACTTCACCGCACCCACACAGCCGATCACCGACCTGACGTATCGTCCGCGGATGCTCGAAGGACGTGACATGTGGGGCATTACGATGTTCGACCAGATGGCATGCCGCATCCAGCTGAAGCAGTTGAAGTACGAAGGGCAATACACGCCACCCTCTTTGGAAGGGACGATCGTTTACCCCGGTAACTTTGGCACCTTCAACTGGGGCTCTGTCGCCGTCGATCCGGAGCGGATGGTGATGTTTGGCATGCCCACCTATCTCGCCTTCATTTCGCAGCTGATCCCGCAGGACGAAGTGCCGCCGCGAGGTGCCGACGAGAAGGCTTCCGAACAGGGCATCAACCGGAACGAGGGCGCACCCTATGCCGTGAAGATGGGACCGTTTCTCGGGCCGCTGCAGATCCCTTGCCAGGCTCCGCCATGGGGATATGTTTCCGGCGCAGATCTCCGCACTGGCGAGATTGCCTACAAGCTGAAGAATGGCACGGTTTATGACATGACGCCTCTTCCGCTTCCGTTCGAGCTTGGTGTTCCCGGTATCGGCGGACCAATGATTACCAAAGGCAGTGTGGTCTTCCTCGGAGCAACGGTCGACAATTACCTGCGGGCATACAACCTCACGAACGGGGAGCAGCTTTGGCAGGCACGCCTCCCAGCGGGGGGGCAGGCAACTCCGATGACCTATGCTGTCGAAGATGGTCGCCAGTTTGTTGTCATGGTTGCGGGAGGGCACGGATC
>DASYHX010000064.1:0-16092 GCA_035998065.1 Pseudorhizobium sp. | reverse complement strand
TGGAAGGAGCGGGTCGGGGACATGTGGTCGGGAAGATCGGTCATGAATACAGCCGGCATCTCTACAAATGATGCGGACGAGTGCCACGCAGAGCCGCAGGGGTCAAGGATTTATGCCGCGCGGGCAGCCGGCATCACTCGTCGTCGCGCTTGACCCGATACTCGCCCGTCTCCGGATCTTTCACGAGCGTCCCCAACGCGCCCGTCTCTTGTTCCTTTCGACGTTCCCGGGAACGCGATGTGAGCTTCTCCGCATCGGCGACGAACCGCTTGTAAAGCAGCCAACCTCCGCCGACGATCAATATGAAGAAGATCAGTTGTACCATGGGTCCGCCTCGCCCCTTGCCCTACATTCCGTAGCGACCCCACAATGCCTTCTCCTCCAGCGTCTCGGCAAGGCTCGCTACGGCGCCGGCACCGATATCTCCTGCGGCACTGCCGCGCACCACACCAGGGAGACGCCGGCCGAAGATGTTGCGGGCGCCGCCGACCAGTTCCAGGCGTGTTTTCGGGCCATAGCGGCGCTTCAGCGTCTCGCGCATCTCACCGATCCCGTCGATCAGCCCCAAGTCGAGGCTTCGCGTCCCGGTCCAGAACAATCCGGAGAATATTGTCGCATCATCCGTCAAGCGGCTGCCCCGACGGTCCTTGACCATGTCGATGAAGACCTTGTGGATCTCCAGTTGCAGTGTCTTGAGATACTCGACATCCCCTTCCTTCTCAGGCTGGAACGGGTCGAGGATCACCTTGTTTTCGCCCGCCGTATAGACCCGGCGCTCCACGCCGATCTTGCGCAGCAGCTCAGGGAAGCCAAAGCCGCCGGACACCACTCCGATCGACCCTACGATCGAGGTCGGGTCTGCAAAGATCTCGTCCCCAGCAAGCGCGATCATGTATCCGCCGGAGGCCGCGACGTCCTCGACGAAAACGAGGACCTTCTTGTTCTTTTCCTCAGCCAGCGCGCGGATGCGCTGATAGATCAGCCGCGACTGCACCGGAGAGCCACCTGGCGAGTTGATCGAGATGGCGACAGCCGGCGCATCTTTCTTGGAGAAAGCCTTCTCCAGCATGGGAGCGACGTTGGCGAGGTTGAGGTTCGGGCGGAACTGGCTGCCCCCGGTCATGATGACGCCCTGCAGCCTGACCACCGGAATGGCAGTTCCTTCCTTACGGAAACGCTTCGGCATCACACGTGACAACAGACCGGCCATATCAAATCCTTTTCCACAACTTGTGAAGCCAGATGTATGATCACCGCACGCAAACACAATGGGAATGCCGGCTTTTTCAGCGCCGCCTGGTGGTCCGCCGGGCATAAGCCATACGGCCATTGTTGAGGTCATCGGCTTCGGCCGTGAAGCCGTGGCCTTCTTTTCCATGGAGAAAGAGCGGCGCCCGGAAGACGAGTCGGGCACGCGACCCCTTGATGGCTGTCACCAGCAGCCGCGTCGCATCCTCACCCGGACGCGGGTGGACCACCGTAACCTCCAGACCACCAAAGCGCCTGCCGCAGGCGGCAATGATATCTGCAATGGACTGAGGCCGAGCGATAAGGGACAACTGCCCACCCGGCCGGACGATAGCGCCAGCGGTCTTTATCCAGCTTTCGAACAACCCTTCGCTCATGGCATGCGCCTCGGCTTTCAGCATATCAGGCGTCGATCGGTCCCCCGGATCGTTGAACGGGGGGTTCATGATGGCATGGTCATAAAGCTCGTCCGCAAGGCCTGCAGCCAGCCTTGCCTTGCCAGTCAGCGTAACGTCCGCCTCCAGAACTTTTACCCGTTCCGCTAGACGCGCATTGTGCAGGAGGTCCAGGGTCTTACGCGCGTAATCAACCATAAGGGAAGACCGCTCCACCAACACTACCGTTGCCTGCGGAAGGCGGGATGCAACGGCAAGGCCTGCCGCCCCCGCCCCCGCCCCCAAGTCTGCGACATTAACCGGGCCCGTTGCATTTACCATTGAGGCCAGCAACATAGCGTCGATGCCGGAACGGTGTCCGGTGCCCTTCGGCTGAACAACATGAAACCCCCCACGGTGGAAGGCATCCACCGTTTCGTTCATGCCTGCCGATCCCGCAGCTCACTTGCGAGTCCGGCATCGTTGAAAATCCGGCGCGCCTCCTCCGCCCGATCGTCCTCCACCAGCAGGCGGCGCGGTAAAAGGCCTAGCGACCCTTCCAGTACGCTCATGGTCTGGTCGGCAATCATGCAGTGAATGCCGGCGTCCCGCATCAGGCTCTCAGCGAAGGAGAGCAGGACGGCATCATTGGTCCGAATGATTTCCTGCATGGATCTGATTTCACATTTCAATGTTTGGCAATTTGCGTCGGGGACGGTATAGGGCCAGTTCTATAGACCGTCACGGCATTTGAACAGGAGAACGGATCCTTGGGCGTCGTCGTATCGCTTGAAGAAGGCAAGAAGAAGCCGGCTTCCGTCAAGCCTCTCGTGGACCTGACCAGGCCCGACATGGAGCGCGTCAACCAGTTGATCCTCTCTAAAGCCGGCTCGGACGTGCAGATGATCCCGGAAGTAGCCAACCACCTGATCTCCTCAGGCGGAAAGCGCCTGCGCCCCATGCTGACGCTCGCGGCCGCTTCCATGTTCGGTTACGATGGCGACCACCACGTGAAGCTGGCGACCAGTGTCGAGTTCATGCATACGGCCACCCTGTTGCACGACGACGTGGTGGATGAAAGCAATTTGCGGCGTGGCAAGTCGACCGCGCGTACGATCTGGGGCAATCAGGCAAGTGTGCTGGTTGGCGACTTTCTCCTCGGCCAGGCTTTCCGCATGATGGTAGACGTCGGTTCACTCGACGCGCTCGATGTCCTGTCGACCGCTGCCGCGGTGATTGCGGAAGGCGAAGTGCTGCAGCTCTCCGTCGCCAAGAACATGGAGACAACCGAAGACGACTACCTGTCCGTCATCCGCGCCAAGACGGCGGCACTCTTTGCCGCCGCAGCCGAAGTTGGCCCGATCATAGCCAAAGCAGACAAGTCCAGCCGTGCGGCACTGCGCTCCTTTGGCATGAACCTCGGATATGCCTTCCAGATGGTCGATGATGCGCTGGACTATGGCGGGACCGCAGCCAGCCTCGGCAAGAATGTCGGCGATGACTTTCGCGAGGGTAAGATCACGCTACCCGTTATTCTTGCCTTCCGGCGTGGCACGGCAAACGAGCAGGATTTCTGGCGAAAGGCCATCGAAGGCGGCGAAAGTTCCGAGCAGAATCTCGAGCAGGCGCTTCAACTGATTCAGAAGTACGACGCTCTCAACGACACCATTGCACGTGCCCTCCACTATGGGACAATCGCCCGTGACGCCCTAGCACCGCTGCCCGCCTCGACCCACAAGGCGGCGTTGATGGAAGTGATCGACTTCTCCATTCAGCGCGTGAACTAGGGTAGACGCTCGATCGAGATTTCTTGCGGCGCGGCTTCAAAAAAGCCATGCTGTGGGTGAATCAATCGGTGCGGGACGTGCGGGCGACAGCCGCTGCGTCACGTTAGCGAAAGGCACCTTTTTCATGCGGCAACATCTCAATTCTCTCCTGCTCTCCAGCGCTACGCTGGCAATGGCTCTCTTGCTTGCGACCGCGCCGAACGCGGCGACGCCTGAAGCAAAGCCTGCGGAAGAGGCCGTGACCTTCGAACCTGCGAAAGTGCAATCCTTCGCAGGCGCCTTCCTGGCAGCGCGTACGGCAGATGTGGATGCCGATTACGAGACCGCGATTACCCTTTATCGCAAGGCACTGGAATTCGATCCGGCCAATCTGGAAATACGCGAACGGCTGATGATCTCGCTTTTGCTCGCGGGACGTTTTGAGGAGGGTCTGGCAGAGGCCGAGGCTCTCAAGGAGGACGTTTCCGTAGAGCGGATCACGACGCTCGTCCGAGCTCTTGACGCCATTCGGGACGAACGGTTTGCAGACGCCAAGGAACTCGCCGCCTATAGCGGACCCAACGATCTTGATCGACTAACGCAGACGCTGATTGGCGCGTGGGCGGATGTGGGCGCGGGCAAGGGTAAACGTGCTCTGGAGACCATCGAGAAGATGGAGGGGCCCGATTGGTTCAAGGTTTTCACCCAGTTCCACATGGGAGCGATGGCGATTGAAATGGGCGACGCGGGTACGGCACGCAAGCACCTAACAGCTGCCATCACCAATCAGGAGGCTGTGGCCACGGCGCCAGACACCTTCATGCGGGCAGTCATGGCACTTGCACGGCTTGAAGCTGAAAACGGGAACAAGCAGAAGGCTCTCGATGCCATATCCGTCGGTGAGGAGATGATCAGCAACTACGCGCCGCTCAAGGCGCTTAGGGAGAGCATTGAACGGGGTGAGAAGCCGGAACAGCAAATCACGACCGCCGTCGAGGGCGCTGCCGCCGTACTGTTCTCCGTCGGAGCCGCGCTCAATCGCCAAGGGGCGGAGGACATGGTGTCGCTCTACCTGCAAGTATCGCACGCGCTTGATCCAGACAGCGCCGACACCCTCATCCTGCTGGGAGGCATCGCCGAAAAGCTGGAGCAGCCGGAGCGTGCGATCGGATACTATCAGAAGGTGCCTGACGATTCCCCGATGCAGCGCATTTCCGAATTGCAGCTTGGGCTCGCCCTCGCGGGAACCGGAGAGGTAGAGGAGGCACGCGAGCACCTCAAGGCGCTGATCGCATCTGATCCATCCGATCTGCGCAGCTACCTTGCCTATGGCAGCGTCCTTTCCGATGCCAAGGACTATGAAGCCATGGCCGCGAACTACGACAAGGCGGTGGAGGTGATCGGACCTGTTCCGGATCGGGGCGACTGGACAATCTTCTTCCAGCGAGGCATCGCTTACGAGCGGCTGAAGGCGTGGGACAAGGCAGAGCCGAACTTCCGCAAAGCCTTGGAGCTCAACCCAGACCAGCCGCAGGTACTGAACTATCTGGGATATTCCTGGGTGGACATGAGTCGGAACCTGGAAGAGGGCCTGGACATGATCCGCCGCGCAGTGGAACTGCGCCCTGACGACGGCTACGTCGTTGACTCGCTGGGCTGGGCCTACTTCCGCCTGGGTCGCTTCGAAGAAGCCGTGTCGGAACTGGAGCGCGCGGTTCAACTTCGCGCTGGCGACGCAACGATCAACGACCATCTTGGAGATGCCTATTGGCGCGTGGGCCGCAAGCTGGAGGCGGTCTACCAGTGGAATCGCGCCCTGATCTCGGAAGGAGAGGACGTCAACCGCGAGGAGATCAAGGAGAAGATCGCCCACGGATTGCCGCCGCTCGACCCAACGGCAACAACGGCGGACGGAACTCGTAAGGAGCCTGTCGCTCCCCCACCGGCCGCGGTACAGCCGTCTGACAACAAATCCTAACGGGCATGCTGGCGTCTCCCGGATTGCAGGACGATCCGACGGTGGAGATCGTCGAGTTCGCTCCGGCAAAGATCAATCTTGCCCTTCATGTGGTGGGGCAGCGGCCGGACGGATACCACCTGCTGGAAAGTGTGGTCACCTTTGCTAACATCGGCGACAGCGTGAGCTTCGCCGCCTCGGAAGAAGATCGTTTCAGCGTATCGGGCCCTTTTTCCGGCACCCTCGCAGGTTATCTTGACAACAACCTGGTGGTTGAGGCGCGAAACCGCCTTCGCCAGAAGCTTTCTGCGGAAGGTTTGGCGGCACCGCCCGTCGCCATCCATCTCGAAAAACACCTGCCGGTTGCTTCCGGGATCGGAGGCGGTTCCGCTGATGCAGCCGCTAGCTTGCGGGGGCTCCTTCGCTATTGGCGGCTGGAGAAAGCCGGTATGGACCTTGCGGAGCTCGCGCTCTCGCTGGGCGCGGACGTACCCATGTGTCTTGGGAGCAGACCGGCACTTGTCGGTGGAGTCGGCGAGAAACTACAGCCTTTGCCTGATCTTCCCAGCCTGGCGCTCCTGCTTGGCAATCCACTGGTTGCCGTTTCGACACCTGCGGTATTTTCCCGGCTCCACAACAAGCAGAACCCCCCGATCCGCACGATCGGGAACAGCGACTGGATCGGTCGGCTTTGCCAGTTGCGCAACGATCTCGAAACACCGGCGCGTGAGCTTGCAAAAGAGATCGGCGAGGTTTGCGACCTAATTGCCTCACAGGGGGCTTCCTTGACGCGCATGTCCGGCTCAGGCGCCACGTGCTTCGGCATCTTCGCTTCCCTCGCACAAGCGGAGCAGGCGGCAGAGCGGCTTCACGCCCTAAAGCCGGAATGGTACTTCCGAGCAACGACGACCATCGCGGGGTCCGTAGCATGAACATACCTGTCAATGATCGTCCCTTTGTTCCGGTGGGGATCGCCGTACTAACGGTATCCGATACCCGCACACTGGCAGACGACAAATCCGGCGCGACGTTGGCTGAACGCATCGCCAGCGCAGGGCATCGGCTAGTGGCGCGGGCCATCTCCCCCGACGATAAGGAAGCGATCGCCGCTCAGGTTCTTTCGTGGACGCTAGACCCCGAAATCGATGTGGTGATCACCACCGGAGGGACGGGTTTCACCGGCAGGGACGTGACGCCAGAGGCCCTGGAACCGCTGTTCGAAAAGCGAATGGAGGGCTTTTCGGAAGTCTTTCACCGCATTTCCTACGACAAAATCGGCACCTCAACGATCCAGTCGCGCGCGACCGGCGGCGTTTTGAACGCCACCTTCATCTTTGTGCTGCCGGGCTCCCCCGGGGCCTGCAAGGACGCTTGGGACGGTATCCTGGCGGCGCAGCTCGACTATCGGCACATGCCCTGCAATTTCATAGAAATCATGCCGCGGCTCGACGAGCACTTGCGACGAAGCGGCAGCTAGCGGCAGGCCGATGCCGCGGATCTTGCAATTCGAGCTGGGACAAGTTCGCTGCGGAGCGTCACGGGTCTTGCTGCGCGGCTGAGGGCATTCAGATCCATCCCCTGCTGTACCAGCGTCTGCGCCTTGTTCTTCGGCAGCAACAACCCGTGCTCCAATGGCGAGGCGCGACTGATCATGCGCTGCAGCAAAGGACGCCGGTGATGGCGCACAAGGGAAAAGCGGGCAGGCTGCCTGTTGACAGCTACATACTCCGCCACCTCCTCGACCCAGCCCGCCTGCGGACGCGCCCCCGCCTCAAGGAGGAGAACCCAGTCGCCCCGCACTGTCTGTAGAACCTCGCAAATCTTCCAGTCTGCGCAGAAGCTGCAACCGGCCGCATCAGCGACACGCGGCGAGGCGTCGGTCGAGCCATTGTCCAGAACCACGACATCCCTGACCAACCCTTCGACGGCGGCGGAAACCAGCACCATCAACGTCTGGGCCAGCTCCGATTCCTGGTCGTGGCACTCCATCAAGACTGTCAGCATCGACTACATCTAACGCATCGCGGGAGGGATTTCCACACGAAGAAATTCCCGCATTTTGTTCTTGCATTGTTCTCTCTTTTCGCCCTACCTTCGGAGACATCGAATGAAGGGGAGCATTCCCCTTGGAGCCTCACATGAACGAGCTGTCCCATTTGAGGCAGGCTGCTTTCGCGCCTGCCCACACGGCAGATATTGCCGATGCGCTGGTGAATTCGTCCGGCTTGCGCATTGATGTCGATCGTCGCCGCGGGCGGGGTGCCGGGCTAAACCCAAGCGGCCGGTTCGAAGAGGAACGCCGGGAGACAGTCGACGACGGTTGGCAGACACTTGAGGATCTCGCTCCGTTTCGCACCGAGGTGCAGGTGGAAAAGCCACGGACGGCGATTACGCGCAATGAATCGCCCGACATTTCCTTCGATCGTTCAATCAACCCCTATCGCGGTTGCGAGCATGGTTGCATCTATTGTTTTGCCCGCCCCACCCACAGTTTCATGGGGCTATCCCCGGGCCTCGATTTCGAGGCCAAGCTGTTCGCCAAGCCGGACGTGCCGAAGCTCCTGGAAAGGGAACTCAGCCGGACCGACTATAAGGTACGGGCGATCGCGATCGGTACCAATACGGACCCTTACCAGCCGATCGAGCGGGAATGGCGCGTCATGCGGCAGATCCTCGAGGTGCTCCAGAAAGCCAACCACCCGGTGGCAATCGTCACGAAGTCGGCGCTCATCATGCGCGACATCGACATCCTGTCGGATATGACATCGCGGGGGCTGGCAAAGGTAGGCATTTCCGTTACCACGCTCGACCGAAAACTGGCCCGCAGCATGGAGCCGCGTGCCTCGACGCCGACCAAGCGTCTGGAGGCGATCAAGGCACTGACTGATGCGGGTATACCGACTGCGGTGATGGTCGCGCCCATCATCCCTGCCCTCAACGATCACGAGCTTGAGCGCATCCTGGATGCAGGGCACGCCGCGGGCGCTGCCGAGGCGAGCTATGTGCTGCTGCGGCTGCCGCTGGAAGTCAGCCCGCTGTTTCGCGACTGGCTGCTGCGCAACTATCCGGATCGCTACCGGCACGTGATGTCACTGGTGCGCTCCATGCGTGGTGGCAAGGACTATGACGCAGACTTCACGAAGCGCATGAAAGGGACAGGCCCATATGCCTGGCAGATCGGCCGCCGCTTCGAGATGGCAACCAAGCGGCTGGGCATGGGCCGTCGCGGGCTGCCGCTGCGCGACGACCTGTTCACTCGGCCAGACGGCGGCGGCATACAGTTGTCGCTGCTTTGACCACTCACCCATTGCCGGAGCATGACCGCTCCGGCAATCTCGGCTCGGACGCCGCCTCCGTCCGCCGCCGGAATGCCCCGGCCCCGCCTCCCCGTGGCGGGACAGTGTGCCGCATCACGCGTGCCGGGGCTTGCAGGAAATCGGGAGGGCGTGCAAGGCTGCCGCCATGTTGTCTCGCACGCCCCCCGATTCTCCGCTTCTTTTCGAAGAGGTTCCGCTCGTTCCCGATTTCAGTCTGGAGCTGGCGGCGAGGAAGGCCGGTCATTGGCCTGTTGCTGGCACTGACGAGGCGGGCCGTGGTCCGTTGGCCGGGCCGGTGGTCGCCGCAGCCGTTATTCTGGATCCCGATAGCATCCCGGAAGGGCTGAACGACTCCAAGCAGTTGACGGCGTCACAGCGTGAGAACCTGTTCGAGGTCATCATGGCGACGGCCGAAGTCTCCATCGCCGCTTCGGGGCCACGACATATCGATGAGCGGAATATTCTCAGAGCGAGCCTCGACGCCATGCGGCGCGCCGTGGCGGGCCTCGCCGTCAGCCCCGCCTATGTCCTTACCGATGGCCGCGACGTCCCTCCTGGCCTCTGCTGCCAGGGGAAGGCGGTCATACAGGGCGATGCGCGGTCCGTCTCCATTGCCGCCGCTTCGATCATTGCCAAGGTGACACGGGACCGCATGATGGCACGCGCCCATCAAGTCTTCCCGCTTTACGGCTTCCAGAAGCACGCAGGCTATGCAACGCCGCAGCATCGCGCGGGAATCGAAGCGCATGGCCCATGCGCACTGCACCGCATGACCTTCCGGCCCCTGCGCAAAGACGACCTGCCGCAGTAGCTGCGACTGCTAAGAACCACCCTCTTCCCGCCACAAAAAAGCCGCGCGTTGCGCGGCCTTTTTATCGTCCAGTTCCTGCCAGTTCAGTTCAGTCGAGACTGCACCTTGTTCAGAGAGTCCTTGAACAAGGCATCCTGCTTGTCGGCGTCGATCTTCTTGGCGATGACATCTTCGGCAGCGGAAATGGCCAGATCGACAGCGGCGGAGCGGACAGCTGCGATGGCATCAGCTTCGGCCTGCTGGATCTTCTGCTCGGAGAGTGCGGTGCGGCGCGCCACGAACTCTTCCGTCTTCTGCTTGGCTTCTTCCGTCATCATGGCCGCTTCGCGCTCGGCGGCGGCTACGATCTGTGCAGCTTCGGCCTCCGCTTCCTTGCGCTTGCGCTGATACTCAGCAAGCAATTGCTGAGCTTCTTCACGAAGGCGTTTGGCTTCTGCAAGCTCATTGCGGATGTTGTTGGAGCGCTCGTCGAGCGACTTGCCGATCATCCCCGGCACCTTCAGGTAGACCAGAAGGACGAAGAAAAGGATCAGACCGACGAGGGCAAAGAATGTTGCGTCGAGAGCCATGGATCAGGCCTCCTTGGGGGATGCTGCGGCGACAGCAGCCTTGATGTCGTCTGCACTGGCCTTGGAACCGATCAGCTGATCAACGATGGCAGACGCCGTTTCCTCAGCGATAGCGCCGACCTGGGCGAAAGCCTGGGCCTTGATCTCACCGATCCGAGCTTCTGCTGCTTTAAGCTTCTGTCCCAGTTCCGCCTCGATGGCGGCACGGTCGGCAGCAGCCTTCGACTTGGCAGCTTCGCGGGCCGTTTCCCCGATGGCGCCAGCCTTTGCGCGGGCGTCGGCCAGCTCTCTTTCATATGTAGCGACGGCAGCATCGGCTTCAGCCTTCGAGCGCGAAGCCTCATCGAGATCCTGCGCGATGCGGTCATGACGCTGCTCGAGAATACCCCCGAGGCGTGGAACCAACACCTTCTGCATCAGAAGATAGAAGAGACCGAAAGTAATGACGAGCCACAGAAGCTGCGAAGGGTAGGTCGTAGCGTCAAACGGCGGAAAAGGACCGGTCGCGTGAGCGTCGTCATGCGCAACACCGGTTTCCGTGTGCACTTCGCCCGCAGGCATAGTGCCCGGCGCTTCAAGCGTCTCTGTGGCTTCCGGCGCGGTCTGCGCAAATGCCGAAGTCACGAACATCATCACCTCCAGGTGGATACCAAATGCAAAGGATCACGGCACGCAGGCGGCGGCCGTGATCCAGAACCCGATGCCGTTATTAGACGGCGAACAGGAGAAGGAGAGCAACGAGCAGCGAGAAGATGCCCAGAGCTTCCGTAACGGCGAAGCCGAATACCAGACGGCCGAACTGGCTGTCAGCGGCGGATGGGTTGCGCAGGGCGCCCGACAGATAGCTGCCGAAGATGTTGCCGAGACCGAGAGCCGTACCGGCCATACCGAAGCAAGCCAGACCTGCACCGATGAACTTTGCTGCTTCCGCTTCCATGTGAGAACTCCTTGAATGGGTTGTTGCGGCTGATGACTGACGCCTCAGGACGCCAATGTGGTTATTCCTTAGTGCCCGCCTGGATGGACCGCGTCATTGAGGTACATGCATGTCAGCACCGCGAAGACATAAGCCTGTAGGAAGGCGACGAGGAATTCGAGACCCGTCAGGGCGACGGTCATGATGAGTGGCAGGATCGCGCCGCCGATGCCGAGCGCACCAAGCGCGCCGAGCGAGGCAACGAAGCCCGAGAAAACCTTCAGCGTGATGTGTCCGGCCAGCATGTTGGCAAACAGACGCACCGACAGCGAGATCGGACGGGACAGGAAGGAGATGATTTCGATCGCGACGACCAACGGCAAGAGGACGCCCGGTACACCACTCGGGATGAACACGTTCAGGAAGTGAAAGCCGTGCTTGTAGAAGCCGTAAACGAGAACCGTTCCGATCACGAACAGCGACAAAGCAAAGGTCACGACGATCTGGCTCGTGACGGTGAAGAAATATGGGAACATGCCGAGGAGGTTCGCCGTCAGGATGAACATGAACAGCGTGAAGACCATCGGGAAAAACTTCATCCCTGAGCTTCCCGCACCTTCTCGCAACATTCCGGCGATGAACTCGTAGGACATTTCGGCAACCGACTGTGCCCGGCCCGGGATCAGCCCGCGTTGCGATGTCGCGAAATATAGGAAGCCTGCGGCGCAAGCGACCGTGGCAACCATGAACAGCGATGCATTGGTGAAGGAAAAGTCCATCCCGCCGATTTCGATCGGGACGATCTTGCTGATCTGGAACTGATGGGTCGGATCGTTAGCCACCGTCTACCTTCTTTCTACCTTCACTCGCCATAGCCGCGCCCGCCTCTTAGGCGACATTACGACTTTGGCCCCTTGCCCTGCTTGCTATTGAAGGCAGGCGGCGTCGCCACCATTCCCACGGCCCGCAGAACATTCAATACCCCGGCGCAAAACCCGAGCAGGAGAAGAATCACCAGTCCCCACGGTCCCGTACCGGCAAAACGGTCGAGAAGATAGCCGAGCATGGCGCCAACGGCGATTGCGGCTATGAACTCCGAAGAGATCTTCAGACCGAGCGCCATCCCTCGACGGCTTTCCTCGCTCTGCGCGTCCCGCTTCGCCTCGGCTGCTTCTTCGACGCCCCGCTCTGCCAGTTCAGCAGATAGACGCCGACGGCGCTGCTCCAGACTCTCGTCCCGATTATCCGTCATTAGCGAGCTCCCCTACCGATCTCACCGCATCCTCCGGTCTTCGGACCGTCCGATCCGTATGAAACATGCAGACAGCGAGGGATTTCGCGCCTTCCGGCCCGTTTTCAAGTCGGGCGCAACATAGTTTTGAGCGCCTGCATAGTCAAGGCATACGAAAGCACTGCAGCAACATGCATAAAACACGCATAATCAATGACTTAGAGAGAACCAACACGACTGCGGCAAATCTTCCACGGGAATCAGCGGCTGGAGTCGACGGCCTCAGCTCCAGCCGCCCCCGTGAGTGCGGTAGAAGATGTGAAGGCCGATCCGACCGACCTTCTCCATGGATCTTGCCCATTTCGGCCGCACGTAGACAGCGTGATAATGGGTTGAGGAGCCGACCTCTTTGAGCCAGATTTTGCCGGCCGTTACCGCCATGGCAACCTCGCGCGCCATATCCCAATGGTACTTGGAGCGGATCCGGTCCCGAATATTGTCGCAGGCAAAGGAGAACTGGCAGCGATTTCGCCAGTCCTTGTTCTGGTAGACCACATCGCAGATAGTTTTCGGGTAGGCCGGATTGCGGACCCGATTGAGAATCACCTGCGCGACAGCCGCCTGTCCCCGAGCGGACTCGCCGCGGGCCTCGAAGTAGATGCCAGAGGCCAGGCACTGTTGTTCGCGCGCGGAGAAAGCCTCGGGCGGCAGCGGGACGGCAGCCCAGGCGTGGTCTTGTGGAGAGATCGGCGCGATGAAGCGTCCCGCTTCCGGCTTCTTCAGGATTGCATCAAACGGCGACTGGCGAGCAAAGTCAGGCTCCTTCGGAGCGTAAGCCGTTGCCAGGACATCGGGCTCGTCATTCGTCACCAGACCTGCCACCACCGGCATCAGGTCATGGGCCGGCTTTTCGTCCTTGCGGAAGTAGAAGGACGCGAGTTCAATCTGCTTGGCAGCCTTGCCGGGCTTGGCGAAGGCTGCAAGCTCCTCCTTCGTCTCCAGCGGACGCGTCAGGGCACTGGTGCGCTGGAGAACGGAGCCGGCGCTGAAGGCCTTCGGGGGCTGCATCGGCTCGACTGCAACGATGCGGCTCTTCTTGTACTTTCGATTGACACGATCCTCGTCCGGCGTCGTCTCCGCGCCTTCGGAACTGCTGGCGAAAGCCACCTTTCGTCCGTCGGGTAGCTCTACTCCCGTATCGGCAGGAAGTGCCCGTTCCATGGCGGGAAAGGCAACCTCAGAGGAGTGAATGGAGCCCGCGGGAGACTCGGTCAGGACAACACGCCATCTCTGGCCTGCGTCCATTCCGGCAAGGAGATCCGAAAGGTCGCCATGTGCGGTAATGGAGGGGAAGCCGAGCCAGCATGCTACGCCAAACACTGCGGGGGCCATCCAAGCGTCTGCACGAACGCGGGACTTGCGACTCAAAACGCCAATCGAACGCAAAACAGCAACTCCAGGGGACACGAGAACAACGCCCCGGAGAATCAATCATTAACCTTGATGCTCGGTTAACAGCGCGCCCTCGAACCCTGTGGTTTCCAGCAAACAGTGCCACCTCACATAAATGTCAGATGGCCCGTTTCCCTCGCAGTGCATCCAGGTCATCAGACATCGAAGACGCAGCCGCGCGCTGTGGGAAGGGATACCGGTTATTCGAAGACAATGGCGGGAGCCGCCCGTACCGTGCGTCCCTGCAGTTGGTCCCAGGTTTTCGCAGCGATCTCTCGATAAACAGTTGCTGCAGTCCCACCGGGGTCCGACACCACCACCGGGGTGCCAGCATCTGACGTCTCCCGGATTTCCATCGTCAGGGGGACCTCTCCGAGAAAGGGAACCCCAATGCGCTCCGCTTCGGCTTGGGCACCGCCGTGACCGAAAATGTCGTAGCGGGCACCTGTATCGGGAGCCACGAAGTAGCTCATGTTCTCGATGATGCCAAGAATGGGCACTTCCACTTTGCCGAACATGGCGATCGCCTTGCGGGCATCAATGAGCGCCAAGTCCTGAGGCGTAGAGACGACCACGGCGCCGGCAAGGGGAACCTGCTGCGCAAGCGTCAACTGCACATCACCGGTGCCTGGAGGCATGTCGACAACCAGGACATCGAGATCACCCCAAGCGACCTCACGCAGCATCTGCAGGAGGGCCGACTGGACCATCGGTCCGCGCCAGATCATCGCGGTGGCCTCGTCCACCAGAAACCCCATGGACATGGCCTTCAAACCATAGTTTTCCATCGGCACGATGATCCGGTTCTCCACCTGCCGGGGGCGCCCGGAGATCTTCAAGAGGCGGGGGATCGAGGGTCCGTAGATATCCGCATCCAGGATACCTACCCGCAGACCATTCTCCTGCAGACCAAGGGCAAGATTGACCGCTGTCGTCGATTTACCCACACCACCTTTGCCTGATGCAACAGCAATGATTGCACCGAGTCCCGGGATACCAGCCTTGGACGAGCGAGGCTGAGGCGACTGCGGAGTGGGCCCGGAGGCGGACCTCCCCTGCGGTACCGGCGTCGCCGACGGGCTCTCGCCTTTGCGGTCGGCCGTGAGCGTCACCAGCGCCCCCTTCACACCGGGTATTTCCTTGACCGTGCGTTCCGCTGCCGTCCGCAGCGGCTCCAACTCCTTCGCCCGCGCCGCTGGCACCGTGAGGGAAAAATAGATCTTGTTATCGGCAATGAAGATGTCGGAGACCATGCCGAGAGCCACGATATCGCTCTCCAGATCCGGGCCGCGCACTTTCCTGAGCGCTTCCAGCACCTGTTCTTTCGTAATCTCGGGCATAACCAACTCCTGTCGACCGACATTCGCATCCATGTCTGCGACGCTTTATAGGAGGTGGCTGCAGGCTCCCGCAACCTCTATGGACACCGTCCGGCGCGGCTGCCTGTGGGCGGCTGCCTAGTCGAAGGGTGGCGCTGCCAGCTTGGAGCGAAGGGCTGGCGGTGCGCCTACTTGATGAGACCTGCGCGCAGCGCCTTGGCAACAGCCTGCGCTCTGTTGACAGCATCAACCTTCTTGGCGGCGCGGTTGAGGTAGTGGTTGACCGTATGCTCCGAAAGCCCAAGGATTTCGGCAATCTCAGCGCTGGTTTTTCCCGCAGCAGTCCAGTTCAGGCAATCAATTTCGCGATCGGTAAGGGTATCGGTGGAGCGAAAGGTGGCGTTGCGAATCTGCCGAAGGCATTCATAGACATGGATCGCTATGTACCCGAGTTCCATCATCTGCTGTGTTGTAACAAGACGGTTTTCCCATGCCCAAGCAATAGCTCCCCTTAGGCTGGTTCCGTCCTGAACAGGAAAGTAGGCCCAATGCAGGAGCGCATGCTCCCGAAAAAGGGTCTCTGAGCGAGTATCACCTCGCTCTTTCGTGACGTCCTCCATATCGAACAGGAAGGGCAGGCTGGAGTCCCGCAAACGTTTTAGCACCGGGCTTGAAGACAGCAGGTTTTCACGATCGAAAGCTGCGATCAGATCAGCCGGCAAATTCGTGATCACCGTGCTTGCCGATAGCGTCAGCGTTGTGAGGGGCGGCAAATTTACCACCATGAACGCTCGAGCACCGTAATCTTCCATGATGCGCTTCATGAAGCGGAAGACATCGAACTGGGTCTTCAGCCCGGGGATCTCCTGGAGCTTCTGTTCTATCGACTCTCGCTGAACGAATTTTTCCAATTGCGGCATGGGCCGAATTCCCGCTTCTACAATCATCGCCGCCTGTCCGGCGAACGCATAATAGTATGTTGATTGGCAACCTTAGGATGTCTGCAAGAGCAGGTTCGCCATGAAAACCTTATGACGCGAATACACAGCAGAGGTATGCCCAAAGTTGTTTCTTGGCAATTCTTATTCCTGACACAGCATCGGCTTCTCCAGCTTCGCTCCATGTTCCACAC
>DASYHX010000055.1:0-10196 GCA_035998065.1 Pseudorhizobium sp. | reverse complement strand
GCACATGCGGAACGCGTCGAGCTCTGCATCTTCGATAGCAGTGGTAAGAACGAGATCGCCCGCCTTGAGCTGCCTGAGTACACCCATGAGATCTGGCATGGTTATGTCCCCGGCCTTCGGCCCGGAAGCTTGTACGGCTATCGAGTGCATGGTCCTTTCGATCCTGAGAATGGGCACCGCTTCAATCCCAACAAGTTGCTGATCGACCCCTATGCCAAAGAGCTGGTAGGCGACGTGGAGTGGAACGAAGCGCATTTCGGGTATGATCTTCTGCATGAGGACAAGGATCTCACCTTTGATACGCGCGACAGTGCGCCGTTCACGCCTAAGTGCCGGGTCTTGGAGCCGAACGGCTTCGATTGGCATCTGAACGACAGGCCCAGCGTGCCCTGGTCACGAACAACAGTCTACGAGACGCACGTGAAGGGTTTCACGCAGCTCAATCCGGCGATACCGCAGGACCTCCGCGGCACCTTCGAAGGTATGGGTCACAAGGCCTCGGTGGACTACATCAAGAGCCTCGGAATAACCTCGGTTGAATTGATGCCGGTGCACTACTTCCCCGATGACCAGCATCTGCTGGAGAAGGGACTGCACAACTTCTGGGGCTACAACACGCTCGGATTCTTCGCCCCCACGCCCCGTTATTATGGTCCGCGGGGCTATGAAGGGTTCCGCGAGATGGTGCGGAATTTCCACGATGCTGGGATCGAGGTAATCCTCGACGTCGTCTACAACCACACCGCCGAAGGCAACGAACTTGGTCCGACCTTATCCTTTAAGGGGATCGACAACTTCTCGTACTACCGAACGCTGCCGGACCAGCACCGCTACTACATCAACGATACGGGCACCGGGAACACCGTCAACACGTCGCATCCGCGCGTCCTGCAGATGGTGATGGACTCTTTGCGGTACTGGGTTCAGCACATGCAGGTGGACGGCTTCCGTTTCGACCTCGGCACTATTCTGGGGCGGGAGCCGGAAGGGTTCGATGAGCGGGGTGGCTTCTTCGACGCGATCACGCAGTGCCCGATCCTTTCGCGCACAAAGCTGATCGGCGAGCCCTGGGACATCGGTCCAGGAGGCTATCAGGTCGGCGGCTTTCCGCCAGGCTGGGCGGAATGGAATGACAAGTATCGCGACACGATCCGCGATTACTGGCGTGGAGAGAACGTCGCTCCTGACTTTGCCGCCCGCCTGCTCGGCTCGGGCGACATCTACGACCTGCGCGGCCGTCGTCCCTGGGCGAGCGTCAATTTCGTTGCCGCCCATGACGGCTTTACGCTCAACGACCTCGTTTCGTACAACGAAAAGCACAATGATGCGAACGGCGAGGATAACAACGACGGCCACAACGACAATCGCAGCTACAACTATGGGGCGGAGGGCCCGACGGAAGACGAAGACATCAACGACGTGCGCGAACGGCAGAAACGCAACTTCCTAGCGACGCTCTTCCTGTCGCACGGCACGCCGATGCTGCTTGCGGGGGACGAGTTCGGCCGCAGCCAGATGGGCAACAACAACGGTTACTGCCAGGACAGCGAAATCTCCTGGGTTCAGTGGGAAAACCTACCGGAAAGCAACGAGGCCCTGCGCGCCTTTACCAGGCAACTGCTTGAACTTCGCCAAAAGCAGCCGATCTTTCGTCGCGAAAGCTGGCGCGATGGCATGGTGGTCAGGTGGTTCAACGCCGGCGGTGGCGAGCAGCTTCCAGAACAGTGGCAGGAGGGGACGACGCTTGGGCTCAACCTGAAGCGCGCTGACCTGAAGGGACAGGACGGTGTGTGGGCCAATGTTCTGGTTCTTTTCAATCCGTTCGAAGGCACCGTACCCTTCCATATTCCAGTAATGAAGGAAGGCAAATGGGTGCTTGAACTCACAACTGTCGACCCTTCCGCGCGAGGCATGGAGGTGGAAGAAGGCGAGGACCTGGAGCTTGCCGGCCGCAGCCTTGTCATCCTCAGGCGGGTTACAGACTAATGGGGCTCCGCATAAGCAACAAAAAACCGGCCGCCTGGCCGGTTTTTTGTTTGTGAACCTCTGCAGCGGGCCGTCAGATGGCAATATGAGGCGCGATGCTGATTTCGAGGCTACGCGATTTTTTTGTGAGGCTTGCGTAAACGGCGGCATATTGCTGGGCGCTCCGATCCCAAGAGAACCGGGCCTTCATGCCCTGGTTCTGCAGGCGGGGCCACTGCCGGGGATCAGCATAGGCCTGAAGCGCCCGCCGCAAAGCTCCGCGCAGTCCGTCTGTCGTAACCGGATGAAACTGGAATCCGGTTGCCACCCGCGCCGACATGGCAGCGTCATTGGCATCGATGATGGTTTCGGAGAGCCCACCGGTGCGAGACACAACCGGGACGCAGCCGTAGCGCAGCGCGTAGAGTTGAGTCAGTCCGCAGGGTTCAAATCGCGACGGCTGCACGATCGCATCGGAACCCCCGTGGATCAGATGCGCGGTGGGTTCATCGTAGCCGATATGCACCGCCATTCGGCCAGGATAGCGGGACGCGACTTCCAAAAGCTGCTGCTCTATCGCGTGGTCACCGCGGCCAAAGACGATGAGCTTGCCGCCGTTGCAGATGATCTCGTCCGCCGCTTCGGCCAGCATGTCCATGCCTTTTTGCCAGGTCAGGCGGCTGACTGCGGAAAAGACCGGGCCCTCATCGGTGTCATTGAGCTCGAACTTCTGGAGCAGAGCGGCACGATTCCCCGACCGAAGACGGAGGTTGGAATGATCGTAGTTCGCTATGAGGTTCGGGTCCGTCACCGGATCCCAGACGTCCAGTTCTATCCCATTGACGATGCCCCTGAGAATGGATGCCCGTTCGTTGAGAACCCCGTCCAACCCCATCCCGAAACGCGGCGTGAGGATCTCGCGAGCATAGGTCGGGCTGACGGTCGTAATGGCATCGGCTGTTTGAAGTCCGCCTTTCATGAAGCTGATGTCACCAAAATATTCAAGGCAGTCGGTCGAGTAGAGTTCTGCCCGCAGGCCGAGAAATGGCAACAGTTGAACGGAGAACTGCCCTTGGAATGCGAGGTTGTGCACGGTGATCACAACGGGAATCCCAAGTCCCATCTCTCGCATGTACACAGATGTTAGAGCTGTCTGCCAGTCGTGGGTGTGAACGAGATCGGGTTGCCATCCGGGAAGCGCTCCGCCAGCCAATTCTGCGGCCGCCAGGCTAAGGGCGGCGAAACGTTTCCAGTTGTCGGTGTGATCTTTGCCTGTGTCGTCCGTGTACGGCCCGCCGGCACGGTCATAGAGGGCGGGAGCGTCGAGGACAAATAGGTTTAAGCCCTCTACCCGCACGTGCAGGAGCGATGCCCGCTCACCAAGAAGGTCGTCGAATGCGAGGAGTGGAAGGGCATTGGACAACTGCTCCATGACCATCGGATAGCCCGGCAGGAGTGTTGCGGTTTCTACTCCGCAACGAGCCAGTGCCTTCGGGAGCGAGCCCGTTACATCTGCAAGACCCCCAGTCTTGACGAGCGGGAAGATCTCCGAAGCCACCGACAGGACCTTCAGGGGCAAGCTGGTCGACCTCCTCTTGATGCCGCCGGGTGTCGGCACTGACTGCTCCGGGCGAGGAGCGGAAGGGGGGAACTGAACGTTCAGCATGTCATCTTCCACCAGTTCTTCATATCAATGTCCAACTGATGGAGGAGGGTCGGCGTTCCAGTGTCGGGCAGTTGCGCTGTCTTCTTGAACGCCTCATTTCCGGAATCAGGGAAATGCGAGGGCCGCGGCGGGGCCGCAGCAGGTGATGCATGCCGGGAGGCTTAGCCGTCGTCGTTGGTCTTTTTGCTTCTGCGTACGGCGGACGGTTTTCCGGAAGATTTTTCAGCCGAACCGCGGGTGATTGGCTTCTTTGGCCGGGTCTTCTTGCCGGCATCGGGAATCGAGACCGCTGGCGCCGATGCAGAAGTCTCTGCTCGTTTGGTGGAGCCCCGCCGCGCAGGTGTCAACGCGAAGGCGGCGTACTCTCGCCTTGCTTTCTCCCAGTGCTCTGCGTCCTTCCCATGGGGGCTACCCTCCTCTTGCCAGAGGGCGTACGCCCGTTTTCTGATCCAGTCTTCTTCGGTGTCCGCCATACCTGTCTCCATTCGCCAAAAGCGAACGCTTGAAGGCGCATGGAGTTCCCGGGGTCACAAAAAAGCGACGCGCGGCGTTTCACGGAACCAAAAAGATTTTCGGGAGTTTGTGCGCCTTATAGGAGGAGCCTCGACATGAACAAATTTTGCGACATTATTCCCCATTCCGCTGGCTGGACCTACATCCTGAATGGGGTCGAGGCGGATTGCTCGTTCCCGACCTATGAACTGGCCGTGGAAGCCGCCAAGGTGGAGGTGACGCGACAGATGCGTCAAAGAGTCTTTCGGTACCAAGGCGTGAACGGCAAGATGGTGCCGGTGCAGGAAAATGGGCTTGCGCCGTTCCCTTACACCGCCTCAGCGTAACAGAGTCGCCGGGAAGTAATTGAAGGGAGGGTTTCTCACGAACCCCTCCCTTTTTTCTGCTAGGCAGCCTTCTGGGCAGCCGTGTTAACCGCAGTCTCCGCGAGCTTCGTCAGCTTCTCGTCGGTTTTGCTTTCTTCGGAAAGCGTTTCGTCAAGCAGCTTTACAGCATCCTTCAGGCCCAACTGCTGAGCCCAAGCGCGAAGCGTGCCGTAGCGGCTGATCTCATAGTGCTCCACCGCCTGAGCCGCGGCGAGAAGTCCGGCATCCAGAGCAGGCGTGCCCTTGAATTCTTCCATGATTTCCTCGCCCTCGGAAATGATGCCTTCGATGGCGTCGCAGGTCTTGCCCCTAGCGCGCTTTCCGATGATCTCGAAAACCTGCTTCAGGCGCTCGATCTGGCCTTCTGTCTCGTCCTTGTGCTCGGTAAACGCGCTCTTGAGCTTATCATCCTGGGCCGCTCTGGCCATCTTCGGCAAAGCCTTCAAGATCTGACGCTCTGCGTAGTAGATATCCTTCAGCGTTTCGTAGAAAAGATCATCGAGGGTCTTGGTAGCCATCTTGTTCTCCTTGGTCATCGGGTTTCCGGATGTTTCCGCTGCCAGTAACGGCAGCTCGCTGGAAAGGTTCCGTGTAAGTTTAGTGGCCTAGCGACGGGTGAAAGTAGGCTCTCGTCCACCCTCAGGCTTGTCATACAGCCGCTCAACCGCTTCTTTCTGCTCTATCTGTTCCGTGGCGCGAAGGCGCCGCCGGCGTATGAGGCTATAGGCAATCACGCCGCCAAGCAGCAGCGGTCCCAACGCCACCACGATGAACCACAGTTTGTCGGCCATCAGGTCTCTCCTCTCGTGGGTTCGGGTTAAGTGTTGGGCGCCGAGATCTTCAGGTTGTTTTCACAGCCGTTCACACCATTCACTGCCAGGGCGCATTCTTCCGCCCGCCGTCGATCAGCATCACTTGCCACCGTACCTTCCAAGATCACGCGACCGCCGTGAGCCGTGACGACGATATTGGTGGGATCAAGCAGAGGATCCTGGGTAAGTGCCTCGTTGACCCCTGTCTTCACGTGCTCGTCCGGGCGCTGGTAAGCGTCAGGGGCAGAGCCCCGGTGTTTCTGTTGATCCGCGTTCTCGGCAAAAATATTCGCGTCGCCTTGCATATAACCGCTGGGACGGTTTTCGGCAGGACCCTCCCAACGGGGCCACTGCGACGTCTCACCTGGGCGCCCGGTTTTAGGGGCTTCATCTTTCATGGCGTTTTCCTTCACTTCGGACATGCCTTCCAAAAGAAAACCGCTTTGCGTGCGGGAAGGTTCCGCCTATCGCCACCAGTCAAGTACATTCCTTACGGTGTCGATCTTGATCTGGGTGGAGAACCGGGAGCCGAAGACCTGCAGTGAGGCGTCGTGTGTTTGATCGGACGTGCTGCAGATGGCGTCCCTTAGAAGAATGATGGAGTAACCTAGATCGACGGCGCCTAGAACGGCTGCCATGACGCAGACATCGGTTTCACCGCCAGATATCACCAAGGTCGTGACCTCGTGGTTCTGCAGGAAGTTGTGCAGGCGTCCGTCGAGCCAAGGGGAATAGATCGGTTTGTCGAATACGATGGCGGGTGGAACCAGCGCACGCAGCTCCGGCAGGATATCCACCATGCCATCGCCAAGGATCTCGCGAGTCATCATCGGCCACTTGCGGTAATACTCGCTCCATGTCCCTCGTGTATCATCTGCCTGTTTTGGCGGAATGAACCGGGTGAAGATCGTTTCCGCTGCCCGGGCGGCAGCCAGTGTGGCCACCGGCTCACGCACCCGCTCCATCCAGGGCACATTCCAAGGGGTGTCCTCTGCGAACATGCGCTGCATGTCGACACATAAGTGGCGGCATTTCCGCGGATCCTCCATTCCCTTCTCCGATCATTGGGCTGGGTCGAGAATGAACACGGGCGGGGCGGGATGGTTCCTCTCGCGGAACGGTCGACGCGCTACGACGTAACAACTGTCGAGGCGGCCGTGAATCGTGATGAATAAGGAATACGCCTGCGCGCATTGATCGACGGGATCTATAGCGCAGATACGCAGCAGCCAGCGGCGGTTATGCTTTCAAGTCGGTCCGACGAAGCGTCAGGTGCCGTCTTTCTCCGACTTGTCGTTCAAAGCCTTTTGAAGGTCGTTGGCAAGTTGCAGGAGGCGGTCCGGGACAGCCTCTTTCTCGATTTCGTTCAGCAGCATCGAAATTTGACGGCTGACGCGACGTCCGAGCCGGACATCGCCTTCTGCGAGTTCATCATTGCGTTTCGCCATTCCGACCTCTGACGACGTAGTGTAGGCCATCGTCTGCCTCGTGCTGCTGACGTTAGATTAGCCTCCATAGCGCAAATAAACAAACTTCGGAAATCCCGAAAAAGTCACGGGCAAAAAAAACAGGAGCGGACATGATGATGTCCGCTCCTGCCGCAGTAGCTACCGCTTAGGCGGAGGAGGTGTGCCCGTCGGGATAGAGGTCGTGGTGGTAGACACCGGATCGCTCGCAGGAAACGTATCCTCGAGCCCTTCTTCCAGCTGATCCTCTAATTCGTGTTTATCCTGTTCTTTACGAGCTGTGGGCTCGGTGTCCCGCTTGTCGTGAGTGCCATGTGGGGAAGAGGGTTGATTGTCGGCCATGATGTCCTCCGTTCTTTCTCCATGAGAACGTGGTGGTGAGCTCCTTGTTCCGGCGTTCCTAGGGAACAAAGAGCTGGCTGAGGCCGTTGCCGCCATCACTGATGGAGGCTGATCAAGTGGCGCCCCGAGCATTCTGGAAAGGCTATCTGAAGCTCTCGCTGGTCACGTGCCGGGTCAGCATGACCCCGGCGGTGTCCGAGAGCAGTAAAGTCCGATTTCATAATCTCAATCGCGAAACCCAAGCCCGCGTTCTTAGCCAGTATGTTGACGCGGAGACGGGGGAGGCGGTCGAGGACGAGGACCAGGTAAAAGGATACGAGAAAGGAGAGGGCGACTATGTCCTGCTTGAGGACGAGGAGATCGAGGATGTCGGTTTGGAGAGCACTCGCACGATTGACATCGACACCTTCGTGCCGCTCGATTCGATAAGTTGGGTCTGGTATGATCGACCACATTACCTTGCCCCTGACGACGACGTGAGCGGCGAGGCTTTTGCGGTGATCCGGGAAGCCATGGCACAGACCGGTACTGCGGGCGTTGCAAGGCTTGTAATGTATCGTCGCGAGCGGGCGGTGCTTCTCGCGCCAAAGGACAAGGGCATTGTTGTCTGGACGCTTCGCTACGGGAACGAGGTCCGAGAAGCGAAGGACTACTTTGGCAATGCAGGCGAGGCAAAACCCACCGGGCAGCATCTGACCATGATGAAGAAACTGATCCAGGAGCGCACGGAAGATTGGAAGCCGTCTATGGCAGACGATCCTGTGCAGGACCGTCTGCTGGAGATCATCGCCGAGCGTAAAAAGGGAAAGAAGACGAAGAAACGTTCGGAGCCGAAGGCGGAGGAGCCCAGCAACGTCATAGACATCATGGCCGCATTGAAGAAGAGTCTGGCTGCGGAAAAGAAGTCGTCCCGCAAATGAGCCTTGCTCAAATCCGCTAGCGTGCGCCCTTTCTCCTAATAGGAGGCTTAATCTCCGCTTCGGCGATGCGGAAGTTCTCCAAAGGGTCTCGCGCCAATTGCTCCAGCCTTGCCGGTGCATTGCCGACGGTGAAATAGGCTGGCCCTATGGCTCCATTCAGTTCCTCCCATGCCACAGGCATGGAAACGGGTGCGCCTGCCCGGGCGCGGGTGGAATAGGGTGCGACAGCAGTCGCGCCTCGCCCGTTGCGGAGGTAGTCTATCAAGATTTTTCCCTTTCGCTTCGACTTGGTGATGGTCGAGACGTATCTTTCCGGGCTATCGCCGGCCATGCTGTCAGCGAGCGCTTTCATTGCAGCCTTCACCTCCGGCCATTCCGCCTTCGGCCTGACGGGTGCCACCACATGCAGTCCCTTGCCGCCGGACGTTTTGACGAACCCTGTCAACCCCATCGCTTCAAAACGTGTCCGAACCTCGTAAGCCGCCTTCATGACATCATCCCACGTCGTGCCCTCACCGGGATCGAGGTCGATGTTGACCATATCGGGTTTCTCCCAATCATCGATCGTCGAGCCCCACGGATGGATTTCGAGTGTTCCACCCTGAACAAGCCCCAGAAGCCCGTCTAGGTCACGGATGATGATGTCTTCCTCACTCGGGCTGGCGGGATCCTTGGCAGTGAAGATCTTCTTGTTCATGCCCTTCCAACCATGCTTCTGGAAGAAGAGCTGCTTTCCGACCCCATCCGGTCCGCGCACGAGCGACAGCGGGCGATTGACGATGAAAGGAGCGATCAGCCGCCAAACCTGAACATAATAATCGGCAAGCCCCGCTTTCGTCACGCCGGCGTCCGGCCAGTAGACACGGTCGGGGTGCGTCAAGGTGACGGTGCGCTTTGAGGGGTTCTCGGCTTGCTCTGCCGAGGTCTTCATCGGACCGCTTTCCCGTACGACGTCGCTCGCCTGCTTGTCGTCTCGCAGTCCCCGGAACGACGCGTGGCGAATATGGGCGTCTGCAGTCCAGCCGCGGAATTCCACCTCTGCCACTCGTTGCGGCTTGACGAACACCACATCCTTTTTTTCGACCCCGGTCAGCTTTTCGTCAAACGGGCTCCTCTCGCTGCGAAGACCGTCCAGGTCGTTGAAGAGAGAGTGGGCCACCTTGTTGCTATAGCCTGTGCCGACCCTTCCTGCATGCCGCAGTTTCCCGTCGTCGTAATAGCCCATGACGAGCGAACCAATGGCATTATGCGAGACGGAGGAGGGGACGTAGCCGGCGACAACGAATTCCTGCCGCGCGGAACACTTGGATTTTACCCAGTCGCGTCCTCTGCCGCTCCGGTACGGAGCATCAGAGATTTTCGAGATGATACCTTCCAGGCTCAAGCGACAAGCATGCTTGAGCACGAGCCCTCCCTCGTCGTCGAAGTGCTCGCTGTAGCGGAGCTTCTCACCGCTGTCGAGGAGCAGCGTCTCTAAGGCCTGTTTGCGAGCGATCAGCGGAGTGCCTGTGATGTCGGTTCCGTCGAGGTAAAGCAGATCGAATGCGAAGAAGACAAAGCGGTCGGTCCGGCCTTCACTCAGATCTTGTTGCAGCTGCGAGAAGTCTGTCGCGCCTGCCCCGCCATTCACCACCAGTTCCCCGTCAATGGCGGCCTGATGCACTGGGAGAGCCCTCAACGCGTCGATGATGGATTTTCCGAACTTGTCGGTCCAGTCGAGGCCAGTGCGCGTGAGGAGAGTAACCTTGCCGCGATCAATACGTGCCTGAAGCCGATAGCCGTCGAGCTTGATTTCGTGCAGCCATCGCTTCCCCGTTGGCGCGCTCTTCACGAGCGTCGCCAGTTGCGGCGGTGTGAAGTCCGGGAATGCAGCCTCTCGTGCCCCCTTGATTTTTGATTTCTTGGGGGCGGGCCCATTGAGCTCCCGATCCGTTAGAACGCTTCGGGCTGATTTGACCGGTGCCTTTTTCCTCGCCTTCGGCGGCTTTTTTCCCTGCAGTTCCTCAATCATCTTTCCGGATTTTACCGATTGGGGCATCTCCTCCAGGATGTCGGCGTCACCCTCGGCACGCGCAAACTCGTCTTCCCCCTTGATGAGAAGCCAGTTCTCGCGCTTCTCGCCGCGATCGGCCATACGTATCAGATGC
>DASYHX010000550.1:0-9265 GCA_035998065.1 Pseudorhizobium sp. | reverse complement strand
GCCCCCGTGACGACGAGCACGTCGCCCACACGCAGCGTGTTGGATGCGATCGTCGTACCATGGACGCGGATCTGATAGGATTTCTCCTGGATCATGATGTCGTCCGTTACCTTGATCTCGGGAACGACGAAGCCGTACTGTGACGCGAATTTCTTGCGCATTTTCCCGACGCGGAAGGCAAGCTCCTGATGTGCTCCAAGCAGACGGGTGGAAACCTGCTTGCCGAGCGCCAGTTCGATTTCCGCTGTCCGCAGCGCGCTCTTGACGGAGTCCTTCTCCGCTTCCTTGGTCTGGACGACCTTCTTCTCCTCGTCCTCGCGGCGCACCTGGTTCTCCGCCTCTAGCCGACGCGGAATGATCCAGGCACCGAAGCCCATGACCGTACCGAGGGCAAGGAAGGGCAGCAGGGGCAGGCCCGGGACGAGGGCAAGTACGCCCATTAGCCCGGCCGACATGAAAAGCGCACGGGGATAGCCGCTAAGCTGGTCCAATACGGCCTTATCAGTGGAACCTGCGGATCCCCCGCGGGAGACAAGGAGACCAGCTGCAAGCGAGACGACCAGTGCAGGCACCTGCGAAACAATGCCGTCGCCGACCGACAGCTTGACGAAGACATCTGCGGCTTCGCCGATCTCCATGCCGTAGCGGAAGTAGCCAATGATGATGCCACCAAAGATGTTGATCGCGGTGATGATCAAGCCTGCTATGGCATCGCCGCGAACGAATTTCGAAGCACCGTCCATGGCGCCGAAGAAGGAACTTTCCTGCTCAAGTTCGGAGCGGCGGCGCTGCGCCTCTTTCTCGTCGATCATGCCCGCCGAGAGATCGGCATCGATCGACATCTGCTTGCCCGGGATCGCATCAAGGGTGAACCGGGCGCCGACTTCTGCAATGCGGGTTGCGCCCTTCGTGATGACGATGAAGTTCACCGTCACGAGGATCATGAAGACGATCACCCCGATAACGAAGTCACCCGACATGACGAGGCTGGCAAATCCTGCAATGACGCCGCCCGCTGCATCATGCCCCTGAGCCCCATTCGAAAGAATGACGCGCGTCGTCGCGATGTTGAGCGACAAGCGCACCATCGTCGAGATCAGCAGAATGGTCGGGAATGACGAAAAGTCCAGAGGTCGCTGGATCCACAGCGACACCATCAGGATCAGCACGGAGAAGGCGATCGAGAAGGCCAGCCCCATGTCGATCAGGAAGGTCGGGATCGGCAGGAAAAGGACGCACAGAATGGCGATGATGCCGGCGGCAAAGCCGATGTCTCGCCCGTTGGGGGCGACTTTAGGTATTGCGAGTGCAGGTGGTTGCGCCATGGTGCATCCGTCTCTTCATGAGATGGGGCAGACAGGATCTGCCAGTTCACCACCTTCCTAGGGAAGCAAGCTTGCGCGAGGATGGGGTTGCGGTGGCTAGAAGCCCGACTGCACCCTGGAAAAAACGAGAGTGGCAAAGAGATTGATCTGAGCGCCGATGAAGGGCGCCGTTACCCCGATCGCCACCATGATGGCGACGATCTTGGGGACGAAGGTGAGGGTCATTTCCTGCACCTGCGTCAGTGCCTGCAGAAGGGCGATACCCACGCCCACGACCATGGCGGTGAGGACGGCGGGACCTGATGCCACGAGGATGGTCCAGATCGCCGCCTGCATGATATCCAGGGCGTCGGCTTCGTTCATGTCGCCTGCTCCGGTCCGAATCATTCGGACCTTGGTAATGTTCAGGTGTTTGTACCGCCGGAAGAGTCTTCCGTCGAGCCATCAGCGGCGTCGCCTGCCGTCGTATCCTTGGCTGGCGTTTTTGCGATGATTTCCGTGTCGGAGATCACAACACCAGCCTGCAGCAGTACCTTGTCGTTCTTTTCGGTGATCGCGATGACGCCATCCGAGTAAACTTCGACTTCCTTGATCTTGCCCATGACCTTGTCGTCGGCACTCTGCACGTATTTCCCGACGAGATCGCCCGCACGAGTCAGCGCCTCGGCCTGCAGCATGCTGCGCAGATGGCTGTTCGTCTGGATTGTCTGCTCAACCTGGGAGAACGACGCGAGCTGCGACATCTGCTCGCTGGCATCCATCGGATCGGTCGGATCCTGGTTCTTCATCTGTGCGATGAGAAGCTTCAGGAAGCTGTCATAGTTCAGCCCGGCCTTATCTGCGTCCTTGGTGGTGGCAGCAGCGTTCGCCCACGGATTGGAGGCCGCGGTGGATACGGGATCTACCGCCATGGAGCGATCTCCTTGCGGATCTGCTCGATCGTCGCCGGCGTCATCTCCTGATTGTTCAGGATCCGATCCTCCGTCGGGTACAGCCCACGGATAGCCTTAAGCGCATCGAAGGCTCTTCCGGAGGCAACCATGCCATCGATCCGCTTCAGCTCCGCGAGTATCTCCTCGTTCTGGAAGCAGTTGAGCAGCATGCTCACCGACTTGCGGAAGAGCGCCAGCGACTGATCCTTCCCTTCCGGATTGATCAGCATCATCTGCGCAATGAAATAGAGCTGGCGGAGCGGCGTCGTCGCATCCTCCGGCTGCAGCACATGGTTCTCGAGCAGGAACGTCACGTCGTTGAGAAACTCGAGTGCCACCTTGCGGTCGACGCGCAGCACTGCGCCGTTGATAAAGATTCGCTCGCCGGACTTCAGCGAGATGCGCAACGTACTTTTCATTTAAGTCCATCCCTGATGATGGTGGTGACGTCGATGATGCCCTGGAAATTGGTGGACTGCCGCTTCCTGATCCGCTCGCACTCCTTCAAAACCCAAATGGCGATCGAGATGAGGTTTGCGCGCAGCTCTGCGCCAAGCTCGTTTTCTGGCTGCTTCAGATCTTCGATAAAGCTGACCCATACCCGCCGCGTGTAATAGACTGCCTCGATTGTCGATCGAGAGTAGCCGCCTTCATTCCTGGCGTTCGTCAGCAGCTCGATTGATCTATCCAGCGCCTGCCGCTCACGGTCCTTGGCGTCAGCGACGCCATCCTCCATGATCTCGGCGTATGAAAACTGGTACATTCATGTATCCTTCATTTTCACGAACTTCCTTCTTCAGCGAAGGAAGTTAACTAGGCTCAACTGCTGCAGGCGGGATGTAAGCGTGTAGGCCGTCTCTATGAGAGCTTCGAGGCCCTTCACCCTTGTCGAAGCCTCGTAGGCATCGACGGACTCGAGGTCGTTGAGGTGAGTCTCGATGATGTTCTTCTGCGCCTGGAGCGTCTCGTCCGCCTTCTTGACGCGCTCTGCCGAAAGACCCAGCCTCGTGCGCTCCTGATCGATGCCGAGCTTCGCCGAGCCGATGTAACTCATCGCTCTGGCCGCAGCTTCCCTACGCCCTTCGTCCGAAGTCGCCGTGTTGATGAACATCTCCGAAACGAAGGCAGTGAACATGAAGTCACGCATCCCCTTCGTGTTCGCGCTCGTCGATGTGTCGAGGACTTCAGACTGGCTAACCCGGCTTTTCATGCTGGTGTCTGATGCGTTGGAAACAAACGTAGACCAGAAGTCCGCTCCAGCCACTGCAGGGGGAACTGGTGTCAACGCTTCGGTTCCAGCGAAGATGTTCTCCATTTTCGTAAGGAAGGCAGTGCTTTGCGCCGCAGTCATCTGATCCTTGGTGACAGGCGGAACCTGTGCAGCGAGGAAGATGTCGAGCTCGCGATCGAGCGCCTGGCGAGCAGCAGAATTGGCATCCGAAACATCTTCGAGAGGCTTCACATCGGAGTTGATGCCAGCGAAAAGGTACTCTCCATTCACCGAGGTGTTTGCAAAGCCGACGACGGTCTCCAAGGCTGTTTGTATCGAAGTCTGGAAGGTTGCGAGCATCGTCGCATCTTTGCTGTCGCCGAGCGTGATGAGCGCGTTCATGACGTCCTGGCTGCGGTCCGACATCTTTGAAAGCGCTTCTTCCGAGGATTCAAGCCGCTGCGTTGCCAGGGAATTCGTGGTCAGCATGGACTTGATACGCAGCACGTCACGCGTCAGGTCCAGGCTCCGAGCCGTCGTCGCACCAAGCGCGACGCCCACATCCGCATGGCGGCCGGTCGTCACCTCCTGCTGGGCTGCGACCATGTCCTTCTGCGCCTTCGCCACGGCATAGCGCATTGTCGTCTGGACACTTAGTGATGAAATGAAAGATGTTTTCATCGGTTATCTCGCTGCATCCAGCAGGGCCTGCATCATTGTGTCGACCGTCGACATGAGCTTGGCGGCCGCCTTGTAAGACTGCTCGATATCGAGCAACAGGGCGAGCTCTTCGTCCAAGCTCACGCCAGTTTCGCTTGAATAGGCATCTGTCGCCCGGCTGAGCATGGCCAGCTTGTTTTCGCCTGCCGAGGTGGCCGTGCTCCGACGCATCTCCAACCAACCCATGGAGTCGGCAGCGAAGGCCTGAAGGGAAAGAGACCCTCCAATTTCCGTCTCCGCGTCGAATACAATCTTCGTGTCGAAGGCTTGGTCGAGCTTGTTGAGGAGTTCGGAGTAGCCCTTGGCACCCGTCGCATTCTGGACGAAATCAGCACCGTTGATACCCCCATCCCGAATCCGTTCAGGCCTACCTGATGGCGGAATAACGGCGGCGTTGACTTTGATCAGACTGGCCAGTCCCGGTTGAACCACCCCGTCAGCAGGCATCGGGGTGAGTGCAGGAGGAACCGGCGCCGGCGAGGGCGTCCACGTGAACAGCCCTGGAGCGAGGATAGGTGCCGCAGGCGGAACAACGGTCTGGTCGCTCTCAGCAAAGGCCACGATCAACCCGCGTGCGACTTCGTCGAGCTGGCTCTGGAACAGCGGCGCGACTTCATCGCGGATCTGAAGAAGGGCCTGCAAGGATCCTTTGGCGCTGGTATCCGATCCTATCCCTGCTTTGACGGCAACCCCGTCGATGTAAACACCGTTGCCAACCGTCGCGGCTCCATAAGCCACTGTGGGCGTGAAGGTTACGGTGCGAGCGAGGGTCTCAAACAGCACCGTTCCTTCAGACGTGTAGAGCGCGATGTCCTGGTTTTCGCGCACCACCGAGGTCACGCCGACGATCTCCGAGATCTGTTTCAACAGCGTGTCGCGCTCATCGAGGGCATCGTTCGGATTGCCTCCGACCGCCACCTCCTGCTTCACCTTGTTGTTGGCTGTCTCGAACTGCGACAGAAGCTGGTTCAGCGTATCGACGTTCTGTGCGATCTCATCGTCGGCCCGCTTGCGAATCGCCTGAAGCTCGCTAGAGGCGGTATTCAGACCATTGGCGACATCTTGGGCGGTCGAAACAACGGTGGCCCCGAGTGTTGTCTCACCGGGCTTGCTGGCCCACGTCTGGAGGCTGTTGCGCAGGTTCGCGATCAGGTTGGAGGGAGACGTTTCGTAGTCGTTCCCTCCCATCAATGACTTCATTTCCTGCAGGCCGGCCAACAGAACTGCCTGACCGCTATAGATTGATGACGTCTCGATCGTTTGTCGCTGCAGCGCTTGGTTCTGCGAACGGTTGATCGCGACGACCTGAGACCCGTTGCCACCTGTCGTCAACACCGCCGAACGCCGCACGTAGTTGGGGTTCTGAGCGTTGGAGATGTTCTTCGACACGACGCCGGTCTGGACACCGGTATTGCTGAGGATGGATTGTGCCGTAGAAAGTGCTGACGAAAGGGTCATATTGACTGCCTCTGGGAACTAATACCCGTTACCTTTTCAGGTTGACGAGAACTTCCATAAGTTCGGAACCGGTCTGGAAGACCTTGGAGTTGGCGGTGTAGTTGCGCTGCGACTCGATCATTGAGGTCAGCTCTTCGGCGATGTCGACATTGGAGTCCTCAAGCGCCCCCGAAAGGATGGTGCCGTAGCTGCCGTTGCCGGCATACCCCATGACGATGACGCCTGAGTCGTTGCTCTGTGTGTAAACGTTGCCTGCCAGCGGCTTCAGTTGGTCGGGGCTTTGAACGTCTGCCATCGCAATGCGATACTTAGGCTCGAGCTTGCCGTTTGAATACTTGAGGTACACGATGCCGTCGTCGCTGATCTCGTGTCCCACAACGTCGCTTGCCGCGTTGCCGTCGATCTTGCCGTTGCCCACCTTGAAGTCAGCCGATAGCTGAGTGGAGTCGCCGATATCGATGGTCAGGGCATTGAATTCGGCACCTGCGATCGAAAGCGCCTCTGTTGACAGGGAGCTCGGTGAGATAATTTGACCATCCGAGTTGAAGGTGATCGTCTGCAGCGCTCCTTGCCCATTGGAGACGGCGTCCACATCTGAGCTGCCCGCAACGTTGGTAACACCAAAGTTGATCGTCATACCCGAAAGAGTGCCGGCGGTTGTGGTGAGCGGCGAGCCACCGGTCAAGACACCTGCGCCGTCGAATGTGAGGCTCGATGTGCCGACGGCGGTGGTGCTGTCGGCACCCTCAAAAACTTCAACATCCCAGCCCGTAGCTGTCTTGGAATATTCGTATCGGAGGGTGACTGCAGCACCGGTGCTATCGTAGGCGACCTCGGTGGTCACGAGTTCAGTGCCAACCGCAGCGCTCGCGTCCAGGTTTCCGCTCGCAGTTGCCGCAGTCGTCTGCGCAACCGGAAGCGGCTGGCTGAGGATGGATACTCCTTCGTGAGTCACGTCCACCGTCCAGGTATTGTCTGCCGCCTTCGTGTACTTGAAGTCGAGAAGACGCGTGTTGCCCTGGCTGTCATAGGCGACCAACGAGGTAGTCTTTTCGTACCCAACCGCCTCCTTGGAGGGAAGGTTAACGTCGAGGATGCCTGCCTGCGATGCCGTGGCGTTCAAGGTTCCGGAGGAGAGATTGATCTCCGTCAGCCCGTCGAAGCCGTTGACCACGATCGTCGGATCGTCCGTTGACGAATATTGGTAGCCCATCAGCGTGAAGCCGGCCGCGTTCTGCAGCGTGCCATCGGCCATGCCGGTGAAGTTGCCAGCGCGCGTCAGGTACTCGATGCCGTCTGTGCCTTCGACGATAAAGAAGCCGCGACCGTTGATGGCAAGATCCGTCGACGACGTCGTATAGGTGAAGGTTCCCTGCGCCGAGATCGAGTAGCGGACGTTGGTTGTCACACCGCCGGAATTGTAGGCGCCTTCGCCGGAGGGCAGGATCAGCGACGAGAACTGTGTCGAAGCCTTCTTGTAGCCTGCGGTGGAGGCATTGGCGATGTTGTCGCCCACCGTGCTCAGGCGGTTTGCCTGGGCGTTCATGCCGGACACGCCGGTTCTCATGGTTCCGTAGAGGCTCATAGCAAATCCTCGTTATCGTTATGTACCGGGAGACTAGGTGGCGGGCCTTGCGTGAGGCTGGCTGATTTCCGCTTCTTCAGGGAGGAGCGGAAATCGAGGAGCTTTAGCTCCAGTCGATGCAGTAGCCGAGGAAGCGCTTTGAATCGACAGGATCGAAGCCGAGCTTCTTGCGCAGCTTCTTGCGCAGCTTGCTGATGTGGCTCTCGACCACGTTCTCTTCGACTTCCTCGTCGAAGATGCCGTAGATCGCGTTGAAGATCTGGGTCTTGGATACGCGTCGGCCGCGATTGGCAACCAAGTACTCCAAGATACGGCGTTCACGGCGCGGCAGCGGGAACACGTCGCCGGCGATCTCCGGATCGCGACCATCGGAAAAGACTCGGATCTGGCCGACGTCCGTGTAATTCGCAATTGCCTTCAGCCGGCGCCGAATTGCGGCTGCCCTTGCGAGAATTTCGCGAGGGTGGACGGGCTTGCGCACGACGTCGTCCACACCGCTGTCAAAAAGCGCGAGCGTAGCATCCAACGATGGCTGATCGCTGACCGCGATCACGGGGGCCTGCGAGCGGTCGCGGATGGTCCGCGGCAGCTCCAGCATGCAGTCTCCCTGACCGATCAGGAAGGCTTCAACGGCACTGATGTCGCCGTCTGCGGCCGTATTGACCCATTCCGAAAACTCCGCCGGATCAAACCCCGTCGAAGGGATGCCCTCTCGGCCAAAAAGGGAGGTATAGCCATTCTTAACAAGCTCACGCTCATCAACCACTACGATCATCCGTCCGCCTCCGAATCAGTTGTGGTGTTTCAATGGAGCTATGGGTACGAATCGGCGGAATCGGGCACAAGCTGTAGGAAGTTAACCAAACAAATTAATAGTTGATTAACCACAGGCACACGATTTGCACTACATCTAGTATGCCTCGCGGCTTTAGAGCACAATTTTCCAGTGGATAATATTAACAACCCCCCGCCGCAGAGTTGCCATGCCCGATTCCGGCCGCAAAGCCGCCGCAAAACGCCTGCGAGTCCTGTCGGTCCTGGATGCTACCTTTAGTTGCTGTTCTGGCAAAATTGTTCGGCGTTCGGCGTCCAGTTTCCGTAGCCGGTTGCGACGAGATTTCGGATCACTCGGCACACATATTTCTGCTGCGCAGGATCGTTGTTTGGCCCGGCATGATAGCGCGCCACAGCCATCGTCCATGTTTCATGCCGCGCGTGAAGATTGCGAAGAAACTTCGCCGCATACTCGACGTTGCGCCTTGGCTCAAACATCTCGGCGGGCGAAGAGAAATGCTCCCCATGAAAGTAGTGGTTGATCTGCATGCAGCCCACGTCGATCAGTTTGCGGCCTTCGCGCTTCGCAGCGTCGAACTCGGCGAGCGCCTGCAAGCGCGACGGAGGGTAATAGGCCTTGCCCTCAACGTTCATCGCAAAGGGGTAGAGGCTGCCTTTGCGGCCGGTTTCGGTAAGCCCAACCGAATATAGTATCCCTTCCGGTACACCATATTTGGCCGCAGCTGCCTGTATCTCCTGCTCACATGCCCCAGGCGAGGCCATACCCTCAGAGGTAGAGCTGCCCATCACCAGTGCTGCCAGCGCCGCCAGCACCCACTGCCGGCGCGTTGTCCAAAGCTGCATCATCGTCGCCATTCCTGTCATCAGCTACGCCGACAGACCGCTCGCCAGTCTGGTTGCGGTTGGTGCCTTCGCGCTCGCCATTTCCCATCGCCTGTTGCTGGCCCGATTGCGCCCCCTGCTGCCCTTTCTGCGGATCTGATTCCGCGGAAGGGGCAATGCTGATGGTGACCTGATCAACCGTGAATCCCTGTGACCGTAGGGCGTCCAGCATGCCACTACTGTCTTCGCTCAGTTGCCGATGAGCCGCCCGTGTCTCCACCGTAAGCTGAACGTGCAACTGCTCGCCGTTCATCTTGAGCGTAGCCGTCACTGTGCCGAGATCGTGGGGCGTCATCTGCAGCTTCAGCATGTGGACGACTGAGCCTGAGCTGCTTTGGGTGGCAATGTTGGAAAGGCT
>DASYHX010000315.1:0-2279 GCA_035998065.1 Pseudorhizobium sp. | reverse complement strand
TGATGCGCTGGTGAAGTTGAGAAAAGCCGTGCGTGCACTGGCGCGCATGTCCACCAGTCCACCGATGGAGGACATGGCATTCTCCCATGAGCGAAAGCCGACCTCCGCCAGTATGCCGACCTCATATTCACGGGCATTGCGAATGGTCGTCATGGCTGCTCCAAGCGAGGCCTAGTAAAACATCAGGTCTTAACTTTTTCCAGCTCCAAGGCCAGACGACAAGAACCAAAGCTTTAACCATCCGTTCACAAGCTACGGGCGCGCCTTCTCGTAACGCTGGAGGATAAAGTTGGACTTTCAGGTTCTTGTGGCTCAGACAGACACTTGGGTGGAGCACTTCCTGTGGCGTGAGTGGGGTATCCAACAGGTTGGCGTCATTGCGCTCGGTTTTATTCTGTCGACGCTCGTCGCGCGTCGTCTGGAGCCTGCGGTGGAGGCCAGGGCTCGTACCATTCGCGGGAATCCGGATCTTCTGCGTCTGGTCATCGCTCTCATGCGCAGAACGAAGTGGTTGATCTTTATCGTCTGGCTTTGGTCAGCAGCGGCCCTGATACGGCAGACGGGCGACCCACTGCATGTCTGGTTGATCTCAAAGACGCTCGTGTTGGCGACGGCCTGGCTGGTCGTTTCGGTTCTCACTCGAATCATTCGCAACCGGAGTGTAGCCCGGCTCGCGGCAGTTGCCGTTTGGATCTATCTGGCACTGCATCTCGTGGAACTAGACGATCCGGTAGCACAACAGCTCGACAGTGCTGCGGTACAACTGGGAACGATCCGACTCTCGCTTCTTTCCGTCATCAAGGGCGTGATTGTCTCGGCTGCCGTCATCTGGTGCGCCATCTTCCTCGGCAATGTCGCGTCGAACCGTGTCGAACGCTTCAGCTCGATCTCCCCCACCTTTAGAGTCCTGATCAGCAAGCTGATCAAAATCGCGTTGATCCTTCTGGCTGGTGCCGTTGCTCTTTCCGCCACCGGCATAGACTTGACTGCCCTTACCGTCCTCTCGGGCGCCATCGGCGTGGGCCTTGGCTTCGGTCTCCAGAAGGTCGTTTCCAACTTCTTCTCCGGCATCATCATCCTGCTCGACAAGTCGATCAAGCCAGGAGACACGATCTCCCTTGGCGACACCTTCGGCTGGGTCCGGGATCTGCGCGCCCGCTTCGTCTCGGTTGTCACGCGTGACGGCAAGGAGTACCTCATCCCCAACGAGCACTTCATCACCGAGCAGGTCGTGAACTGGTCCTTCTCAAACGAGTATGTGCGCATCGATCTCGACTTCGGTGTCGCGTATTCGGCCGATCCTCATGAGGTGGCGCGAATTGCGTCGGAGGCGGCCAAAGCCCATCCGCGGGTCACGGCCTATAGGCAACCCGTCTGTTGGCTCACCGCTTTCGGCGCCTCCTCCTTGGATTTCAAGCTGCGCTTTTGGATTGCCGATCCCTCCAACGGCATCTCCAACGTCAAGGGGGAAATCCTGATGTCGCTGTGGGACGCCTTCAAAAAAGCAGACATCAACATCCCGTTCCCGCACAGGGAACTCATCATGAAGACGCCGGTGGAAGTCGCCATACGCCGCGAAGCTCCGGCGGAGGATCAGCTTTGACTTGGCGGTTCCGCCTTAGACCGACGCCCTGACCGGCAGATCTCTTTGCAGGTGAACTTTCTCCAGCTCCACATCCATGCTCTTGGAGAACTCTCGGCCTCGCCAGACCATGGTGAAGCCGCAGCGTTCATAGAGCCTTATCGCTGCGGCATTCTTGGCATGGGTCTGGATGCGGGCGAGTGGATGGCCTGCAGCGGCGATGAGGTCGAGAAGGTGGAGAACGAGCGCGCGTCCGACGCCCCTGCCCTGATGCTCTGGATCTACCCACAGATCAGAGATGCAGTTCGGCGCTCCATCTCGCGCGGCCCAGCCAATGACCCTGCCCTTCGCTTCGGCGACGTGGACTGCGCTGGTGGCTTCGGCTGGAAAGGCCATAAATTCCCTGCGCACGCGCTCGATCACCTGCGGATCGAGATAGACTTCCTCGAAGGCGTCGCTGGATTTCCAGGCTGCAAATCCGACTTCGCCGACCACAGTATAATCGGCGACGGTCATTTTCCGTATGGTGAACTCGCCTACCACCACTTCTTCGGGGTGAAGCGTCCTGCGGCCTGCTCGATGACGTGCGCCGTCTTGAACAGTGTTTCCTCCTCGAACGGCTTGCCGATCAGCTGCAGGCCGAGCGGAAGGCCTCGGTGGTCAAGACCAGCAGGAACGGCGATGCCGGGCAGACCCG
>DASYHX010000498.1:0-4050 GCA_035998065.1 Pseudorhizobium sp. | reverse complement strand
GGCGAAGCGGGAGCTGGGGGGTGGGGTGGATGTGGTGCGGTTGTGAGGGGACTGCAAGGCCCACACGCAGATCGGTCCGATTGCGAGCCTTATCACGAGTGTGGACAGCATGTCGCTTTTGTCGCCCCGCCGCATTGCAAGACGGCGTCATCCGGATAAGAATGACGCCGTCCCGTGCAAGGGTCCGCCGAGTGAGGGTAGTGGGCTTGGATCCGCTCCCTCGCTCGACTTTCTCCAGCGCCGATCCTCAGCAGGCTTTGGACGCCTGCCTCGTTGAATCTTTCGCTTTTGACGCACAAGAGATGACAGATCACGGTGTCGCGACGCAATAGCAGGATCCGAGAAACACTA
The DNA here is from genome assembly GCA_035998065.1 of Pseudorhizobium sp. Taxonomy (GTDB): domain Bacteria; phylum Pseudomonadota; class Alphaproteobacteria; order Rhizobiales; family Rhizobiaceae; genus Neorhizobium. The sequence goes on along the minus strand of DASYHX010000498.1, from coordinate 3,699 downwards.
CATTTAGTGTCTGCATCCTGTCGAAATCCACAGCTCCTGGGGATGTTGGGGATAACTAATTACTAGATACCGCTTGACCTGCTTGTCGATCTCTTCGCCGACAGCCAGAATCTCCTCCTTCACTTGAGAAGACCAATGGATCTAAAAGAATTTCCGCCGCCAGCTAGATAGTCTGACGGTAGCCGATGGCGGTTTCGTGCGGACGTAGGGGTGGAGTCAGGTTAGGGTGCCTGAGCATTTGACTGGGAAGGTGGGGAAGCAGGTTCCAAGACCGTCTGGGAGCGGGTTGAGACGGCCGATGAGGAGGTAGCGGAGTCGTCAGAAGTCCGACCACGGAGATGCCCCCTCAGGGCGTGCCATATATGATGAGTGTAAGGGGCAGGGGCTGGCAGAGTTAGTGGCCCTTTTCGTTGCGTAACGCGGTGGGGGCGCTTTGGGGCAATTCACTTCGACTGCGGATGTGACCTCAACAAAGTCAAGGGGTTGAAGGTGTGGCGGCGGAAAGCGTCAGCAGCTGCTGACTCGCCGCAACCGGTTGATTTCATTGAGAGAAGATGGTGGGCGATGAGAGACTCGAACTCCCGACATCCTCGGTGTAAACGAGGCGCTCTACCAACTGAGCTAATCGCCCTTCGCGTCGCGGAGCATGTCCGCCGCGTCGGTGGGCGTGATCTATGCGGATCGCGGCAAAACCGCAAGAGCCTTTTGCGGAAATTTCGAAAAATTTGGCAGTTGAAGGCGGGGAAACGTGGCGCGCCGGGGAAAGGCGAGGGGCTTCATCCTTTTGTCTTGAATGTTGCTTGACACCCGTTCGCGAACCTCTTAGTTAGCCGCTCAACCGAGGCGGTCGAGGCTGCTCCGGCGAGGGTCTTGGCCCTTACGAAATGCGCGGGTGTAGCTCAGTTGGTTAGAGTGCCGGCCTGTCACGCCGGAGGTCGCGGGTTCGAGCCCCGTCACTCGCGCCATTCGTATCCTCGAACTCTTCCGATGTTCCCCGGAATGTTGGATTGCCGCAAGGCATCATGCGCGGGTGTAGCTCAGTCGGTTAGAGTGCCGGCCTGTCACGCCGGAGGTCGCGGGTTCGAGCCCCGTCACTCGCGCCACTTCTTCATTGTTTCCGATCAGTTCCTGTCAGGGGTGCGCGCGATTTAGCGTTGCCTAAAATATTTCTTGCCTGCTCTTGCGGTGGATGTCCGGTGGCTTAAATGGGGGGGGCTACGATCCACTGCGGCTGAGGATCGACCGTTTCCCCTGGCTCTTGCTGGCAGCTCCCCCGTCCGGGCTCCGGCGCAATCGTGTTATTGCAGGCATGCTCTCGTTTCTTCGTGCGGTTTTCGCCGCTCCGGTAGCGCGTCTGCGTGTGACTTGTGATTGTCCTGCGACCTTACGTGCACCTGTGCCATTCCGGCACGGAATGGCGAGTCTAAATGTCTTGCGCCGAAGCGTGGGCTGGGGTAGTCACGGGCCAATTGCAATGCACGTTCGCTTTGCCCGCGCATTGCTGATCGAGCGCCGCTCGGCGCTTACGGCAAGCAGGATCGCTCAATATGACCGAACTACTCAGTTCCTACCTTCCGATCGCAATCTTCATCGGAATCTCGCTGGTGATCGGGCTGGCTCTGCTGATTGCCCCCTTTGCGGTTGCTTACAAGGCGCCCGATTCGGAGAAGCTTTCAGCTTACGAATGCGGCTTCAATGCGTTCGACGATGCGCGCATGAAGTTCGACATCCGATTCTACCTCGTGTCGATCCTGTTCATCATCTTCGATCTGGAGGTCGCCTTCCTCTTCCCATGGGCAGTGTCCTTCGGTGAGATCGGATGGTTCGGCTTCTGGTCCATGATGGTGTTCCTGGCCGTGCTCACGATCGGCTTTATTTACGAATGGAAGAAAGGAGCGCTGGAATGGGAGTAGTCGATAGCGGCAACACCCTCGTTGCGCCACAACCAAAAGGCATCATCGACCCCGCGACCGGCAAGCCGGTCGGCAGCGATGACCGTTTCTTCGGCGAGATCAACAACGAACTCGCCGACAAGGGCTTTCTCGTCACCTCAACCGACGAACTGATCACCTGGGCGCGCACCGGCTCGCTGATGTGGATGACTTTCGGTCTCGCCTGCTGTGCCGTCGAGATGATGCAGATGTCGATGCCGCGCTATGACGCCGAGCGTTTCGGCTTTGCGCCGCGCGCTTCACCGCGTCAGTCCGACGTGATGATCGTCGCCGGCACGCTGACCAACAAGATGGCTCCCGCGCTGCGCAAGGTCTACGACCAGATGCCGGAACCCCGTTACGTTATATCAATGGGCTCCTGCGCCAATGGCGGCGGCTATTACCACTATTCCTATTCGGTGGTGCGCGGCTGCGACCGGGTGGTGCCGGTGGATATCTATGTCCCGGGCTGTCCCCCCACGGCAGAGGCGCTCCTTTACGGTGTGCTTCTGCTACAGAAGAAGATCCGCCGCACCGGTACGATCGAGCGCTGAGGGCAAGGACGATATCATGAGCGAAGCCCTTAGAGAGCTTTCTTCCTACATTTCGGAAGTCCATCCGGAGTTCGTTGCCGACTCCAAGATCGAGTATGGCGAACTGACGCTGGTGACGGTGCCCGAAAACATCATCGCGCTTCTGACCTTCCTGCGCGACGACGTGCAATGCGGGTTCGTCAATTTCATCGATATCTGCGGTGTCGACTGGCCGCAGCGCGAGAAACGGTTTGACGTCGTCTACCACCTGCTGTCGCCGCGCCAGAACCTGCGCATCCGCGTGACCGTCATGGTCGGTGAGGACGAGCCGGTGCCTTCGGCCTGCGCCGTCTATCCGGGCGCAGACTGGTTCGAGCGTGAAGCCTGGGACATGTACGGCATTCTGTTCACCGGCCATCCGGACCTGCGCCGCATCCTGACGGACTACGGCTTCGAGGGCCATCCGCTGCGCAAGGACTTCCCGACGACCGGCTTTGTCGAGGTTCGTTACGACGACTCGGCCAAGCGCGTGGTCTATGAGCCTGTGGAGCTCCGCCAGGAATTCCGCAGCTTCGACTTCCTGTCGCCCTGGGAAGGCACCGATTATGTGCTGCCGGGAGACGAGAAGGCGAAAGCCTGAGGAGCCGGCGTTTGAGCGCCGGTCGCTGCTTTTCATTCCGCCCGTTGCGGCCTGGCCGCTCGGCATGGAGCTGACACAATGAACGAACACAACGTCCGCAACTTCAACATCAACTTCGGGCCGCAGCATCCTGCCGCGCACGGGGTGCTTCGGCTGGTGCTGGAGCTTGACGGCGAGATCGTGGAGCGCGTCGATCCGCACATCGGCCTCCTGCACCGCGGTACCGAAAAGCTGATCGAGACGAAGACCTACCTTCAGGCGCTGCCCTACTTTGATCGCCTCGACTACGTCGCGCCGATGAACCAGGAACATGCCTACTGCCTAGCGGTGGAGAAGCTGCTCGGCATAGAGGTGCCGATCCGCGGTCAGTTGATCCGCGTGCTTTATTCCGAGATCGGTCGCATCCTGTCGCATCTCCTTAACGTCACGACCCAGGCGATGGACGTCGGCGCGCTGACGCCGCCGCTCTGGGGCTTCGAGGAGCGCGAGAAGCTGATGGTGTTCTATGAGCGCGCCTCCGGCTCGCGCATGCACGCCGCCTATTTCCGCCCCGGTGGCGTCCATCAGGATCTGCCGCCGGAACTGGTCGAGGATA
>DASYHX010000474.1:0-3166 GCA_035998065.1 Pseudorhizobium sp. | reverse complement strand
CCGGAGCTGATGGCTCACAGCCCCATGGGTTACCCGCAGTTCCCGTGCAGCGGCTGATACGGAGGCCAGACGTGCGGTCGCCTCGAAAGCGCGAAGAGGGTTGAGGGGCGGCAGGCGATTCGTCATTCGGGATCCGTCATGTGAGCATTTCTCACAGCTTCCGCTAGAACATTGTCAATTGCATTTCCACCCCCTCTCTGCCGATAATACTCTAAATCAAGGCGGCAAGCCGCAGGAACTGATACAGAGCATCATGGGAGCGCCGGGATCATGGCCCTGGACGACGAGAAGCTTACCGAACTTCGTGAAAAGTACGGATCAGGTCACGGAGGCGATCTGTACGACGCTGAGTTCAGGGAAGTCGCAGACAAAATCTTCTCCAAGAGCGGCACGCGCCTAACGCCCTATGCGGGCGTACCGACTTTCGTGTCAGCACCCCACATGCCGGTGGAAGCCGATAACCCGGACTTCGGTAACCTGCAGGTCGCCATCACCGGCGTGCCCATGGACCTCGGCGTCACCAATCGGCCAGGATCACGTTTCGGTCCGCGCGCACTTCGCGCCATCGAGCGGATTGGCCCCTATAACCACGTGCTGAAGACGGCGCCCGTTTTCGATCTTCGCGTCGCCGATATCGGCGATGTTCCGCTGCGCAGCCGCTACAACCTGGAAATGTGCCACGAAGACATCGAGAAGCGTTTCAACCAGATCGTCGATGCGGGCGTGATCCCCCTGGCGGTCGGTGGTGATCACTCGATCAGCCAGTCGATCCTCAAGGCGGTGGGAAAGAAGGCGCCGGTGGGGATGATCCACATCGACGCCCATTGCGACACGAGCGGTCCATTCGACCACAGCAAGTTCCACCACGCGGGACCGTTCCGCAATGCAGTCCTGGATGGCGTTCTCGATCCGACGCGGACAATCCAAATTGGCATTCGCGGGGCGGCGGAATACATCTGGGAGTTCTCCTACGCCTCGGGGATGACCGTCATCCATGCCGAAGATGTGTCCGGCATGGGCATGCCGGCGATCATCGAGAAGGCGAAGGCGATCGTCGGGGACGGGCCGACCTATCTCTCCTTCGACATTGACAGCCTCGACCCGAGCTTCGCACCCGGCACGGGCACGCCCGAGATAGGCGGACTGACGACGCGTGAAGTGCTTGAGCTCATCCGCGGCCTCAAGGGCATCAATCTTGTCGGTGGTGATGTGGTCGAGGTTGCACCCCAGTACGACTCGACGACCAACACGGCACAGGCCGGCGCACAGATGCTGTTTGAAATCCTTAGCCTGATGGTGTTCAGCCCTTCCGTCACGGGCAACGCCTGACGTAAGGTAACGACAAGAGTGGGAACCGGTCGCGCAGGCGCAGAACCTGCCGCCAAACATAGGAGAAAGTGAATGCGTGAGATCCTGAACAAGAAGGCCAGCCGCCGTGCGGTGCTGGGTGCCGGACTGGCGGGCGCCTCAATGCTGGCGATGCCGTCGATCCTGCGGGCGCAGGATCCTTCGCTGAAGGTTGGCGTCTATGGCGGATACTTCAAGGATTCCTTCGACAAGAACATCTTTCCGGAGTTCACCAAGGCGACGGGTATCGCCGTGGAGTCGGTAGCCGAACCGACAGGTGAAGCCTGGCTCGTGCAATTGGAGCAGGCGGCTCGTGCCGGTCAGGCGCCCGCCGACGTTTCGATGATGTCGCAGGTTTCCCTGCTCAAGGGCATGAGCACCGACCTTTGGGCGCCGCTCGACATGGCGAAGATCGAGAACGCGTCCGGGCTTATTGATACCTTCATCAACAAGTACCCGGATGGTCGCGTCGCAGGCATCGGCGCCGTGTCATGGTATATCACGCTCGTCACCAACACAGACGTTTATCCGGAAGCACCGACCTCTTGGGCGGCCCTTTGGGATCCGGCAAACGCTGACAAGCTGGGGCTTCTCGCCCTCGTGTCGAACTCCTTCCTACTGGAAGTGACGGCCAAGACCCATTTCGGCAGCACGGACGTCCTCGCCACAGAAGAAGGCATCCTGAAGGTCTTCGACAAGCTTGCGGAAGTGAAGCCGAACGTTCGCCTCTGGTACCGTGACGAAGCGCAGTTCGAGCAGGCCCTGAAGTCGGGCGAAATCCCGATGGGCCAGTACTACCACGACGTCACCGGCCTTGCCGCGGCGGACGGCAATCCTGTCCGCTCCACCTTCCCTACGGAAGGCGGCATTCGCGACTCCGGCAGTTGGGCCCTTTCGCGCGCCTCGGAAAAGGTCGAAGAAGCACACACGTTCATCAACTACATGTGCCAGCCGGAAATCCAGGCAATTCTTTCCCGCAAAGTTGGCACCTCGCCAACGGTCAAGAGAGACCTGCTGGACCTGACTTCCGAGGAGTTTGACGCTGTCTCCTCTGATATCGAGCCGATCATCCCCCGCTACGAGATGTACCAGGAGAGGTCCGACTTCCTGAATCAGAAGTGGACCGAAATGGTCGCGGGATGACCTGCGCAAGTCACTCCCTTCCGTGCGAGGGAGTGACTACTTTCTACATCCGTAGCCATGGCCTCGAAGAGCCGAGCGAAAAGCAATGTCCGGACTCATCCTCAGCAACGTGACGAAACAGTTCGGAACGTTCAAAGCCGTTAACGATGTCAGCCTGTCCGTTCCCGACGGCACGTTCGTTTGCCTTCTCGGCCCCTCCGGCTGCGGCAAGACCACGTTGATGCGCATGATTGCGGGGCTTGATCTTCCCACGACGGGAGCAATCGCGCTCGGCGGAGACGACATCACGCAGGTCCCGACGCACAAGCGCAACCTGGGAATGGTATTTCAGTCGCTCGCCCTCTTCCCGCATCTGACCGTCGGAGAGAATATTGCCTATGCCTTGCGGATCCGCGGCATCGACAAGGCGGATCAGAAGAAGCGTGTCGATGAACTGCTGGGGATGATCCGCCTGCCCGGCTTTGCCGACAGGTCGGTAAACAAGCTTTCCGGCGGCCAGCGGCAGCGCGTGGCGATCGCCCGCGCGCTTGCCATCTCGCCGAAGCTCTTTCTCCTCGACGAGCCGCTCTCGGCGCTGGATGCAAAGCTGCGCGAGGCTATGCAGGTCGAGCTTCGCCAATTGCAGCAGCGGCTCGGCATTACCACTATTGTCGTGACGCACGACCAGCGTGAGGCG
>DASYHX010000464.1:0-5330 GCA_035998065.1 Pseudorhizobium sp. | reverse complement strand
ACGGGCACCATACCTGCCGGATCGTGCGAACACACCACGACATGGCGGCCCCGGCTAAGCTTGTTGGTGACCTCATTGCCGACCCCGCGATTGCCGTCCTTCTTGAGGTCGGAGACCTCAACGGGGTGCACGTTTTCGTAGGCTTGCTCGATAGCGATGGCCAGGGCCTTGGACCAACCTGCTGAAGGCGTGCCAATGACAAGGAGCTGCGGCGAAGCACTCGCTAGTGCCGCTTTGGCAGATCTGGTGTCGATCAGACCCAGAGCCGCGCTGACCAGCGCCTGCCCCGCCGTTATGGACTGCGCTGGACCAGTATCGCCAGCGTCGAATTCATGTTCTGCCTGAAGAAAAATGCTCATGGGTATTCCCCTGCTGCAGCAAAGACTGCGCGGATTGATGTTTGTTGGTGAGTGGTGGAACAGCGGGCGCCGGCACGATCCGGCGCCCGGCATTTCCTAGACCTTGAGCCCGGCGCCGGCGGCGTCGGGAGTGATCGGCGTCCAGATGTCGGCCCGCATCTTGGAGCCGAGCACGAAATGGGCGGCACCGCTCGCTGTTCGGAACGCGAGATCGTCGCGCAGAACAAGATGGCGGCCGGCCCGCGCCAGCGTCCCATTATGCAGTAGTTCAATGCGGCGTTGGCTAGCGCTGGCACTGGCCGATGCCCGCACCTCGGGCCTGACCTGACTGCCGGCAAGGACTACCCACCGGCCGTCCTCGACCCGGGCGCGGGCGGTGATGCCGCAGGCATTGAGCTCAAAGAGCTCGCCCGGATCCGCTTCGATTCCGGTGCCGATTTCGGTCGGCTCTGGTGCACACCCCCAAGGCACCTGCGTCAGCGCGTCGGCGGAGGCACCAGTGAAGAACAACCCGGCCTGGCGCAACGCCAGGGCAGCGCTGTTGACGAAAAGCACCAGGCGATCAAAGCAGGCCGGATCCACCAGGTCACCGGCGGGCATGCTGTTGCGACATGGCTTTTCGCCGTGCTGGTCGACCGTCATGGCCAAAAGGCGCTCGGCAACACGTGCCTCGGCTTCAGTCAGCCGGTCGTGCCGGTCGACAATCGCAAAGATCAACTCGGGCGGGGTGGGATGGGTCAGGTGCTCGCCCCGGGCGATACGCTGGCCCAGGTTCCGGCTATAGCCGATATAGACATCGTCAGCCCAGACCGCGCCATAGATCCCAACCTTGGAGAGTTCTTTGTGCCGCCCGAAATCCTTGCGGGCCCCGCCTGTCCCAAAGAAGATTTGCGGCTCGAAAGGCTCGAAGTCGAGCTGCCGCACCCGTTCCGAGCGTGGTGGCTTATTGTGTCCTCCGGCGCTCGTGCCCGCTTCCTCGACCGGGTGGACCGAACGGCGAATGGCGCTGTGGCTGTCGATCAGACCTGGCTCGATGCTGAGCGCTCCGGCCGCCACCAATTCGAGCACCGCGGTGGCGGGACGCTCGTGGCTGACAAGTGCCGCCATGAGGTCGCCCAATGTGGCAGAGCCGGTCTCATCGATGAGACTGAGGATCCGCACCTGGTCGTCAGGGGTAAGGAGGGGATGGGGCACGAGCCCCGGCAGCTGCGACGCGGTTATCGGCGCCGAGCTGGTGAGAAGGTCGGTTTTATAGTTGCGTGCGGCATCGCCGCCACCCAGAATGGCTTCAGCCATGGGATTCTCCTGTTAGCGCAGTGAGACCCGTGGTTAGGCTGGTGGGGTGGTTCCAAGCACCCCATCGGCCGCCCTGCACTTTGGTTGGCAAGGCCACAGGTGCCGACCCGGTTTGGGCCGACCCTTATAGGCTAGGCGCATTTTGGCTGTCCTGTCACTCTGATTCGAAAATCGTGGTTAACGGCTGGTTCTGGCTGCATTTTCCGCATCCGCACCGGGGCGCTTCTGGCCAGCAGTCCCGCAGCAAATTCCCCTGCCCTAGCCCTGCTGAGCCGGGCAAATGATCGATAACGGCTCTTGCCGCATATCGGCCAATCCTGCGCCAAAGGTTGCCGCCACGTCTTGCCCAGGTTGGACTGCAGTTCGCGGTCGTCGACCGGACGGGCTCGACAGCTTGCAATGCCGGCTTCCTCCTTTGCCGCCTTGTCCCGAGCCCGACTTCCTTGCTTCTCCTGATGCCCGTATCGGGGAACCGCAGACTTTGGGACTCCAGAAGAACTCTACTTGTTTTCTTGGCCTCCCAAGCCTAGTCCTCACCTGAAGAACCGGTTGCGATCGCCCCTCGCCCTTGCGCCATTTTTGCTGGGACCATCGAGAACACGCCCCCTTTTCGGGAGGGGGCTGTCGCACCCGAGTTTGCCTCGCAGCCGCGAGAAGCGCCTCAAGTCAGCCAGAGCACCAGCCAAGCTCCTGGAAGGAGCCGATCAATGCCGGACTGCCCTTAACATAAGCGACTTGGCACTGCCGTATCCCTTTCGACCACGTCTTGGCGTTAAGCATACAGTAACAATCCAGAAGCGACGGAAGAGACCCTGCGTTCCGCAGAGATGGCCCACACTCTCGGAGGATAAGGAAACCTCTCGAGCACAAGGTAGCGTAGCGTTCGATGCCCGATGGTCAGCGGTCTTTCTCCAATCTCCCGATGATCCGGATAAAATTCGGCCGAGTTCATGTTGGTGTGCTTGGCAGCAGCTCGGTGAGAGACCATCGCTGTTTGTACATCTGCAACTCGATGGCAGCCGCCATAGTCGCCCCACCCGTCAGAAGGGCAACGCCTCCCAACAAGAGCTGAGGCCAACGACTGCGAACGCCTCCTGCGGCGTAACCCTGCAGCCAAGCGGCAAAAAAGATGGGTGCACCGATGCTAATCAGGAAAAGTGAGACGACCAAGAGAAACGGATCCATGATAATTCCTTCAGGTCCTTGTCGGGATCACAGAGCAATGCCCCTGCCAACCCGCCCAATGGAAGCATGGCTCCGCGCCTTCCCGTCCCGATCTGATCGGCACCCGTCCTGCGGACAACCAAGCCAAAAGTAAAGCCCCCGGCGCCGCGGGTCCTCCCGTCTGCCAATTGACTCAGCCGAAGCTGCCACGCAATGGCCGCATACAAGGAGGCTCAGTCACGCGCATCAGTCACGAACTCAAGCCGCCTCAACAAAGAATGCGAGGCTACGCGGGTGCTTCTGCGTGGTGAAAGCTTAGGCTTCCAGCGATTGCCGCGATGGCGGCGTAAAAAACAGTTAGGGTGAGGATGCCGATCACTGCGTTGGTAAGCCCCATCACGAAATACCCAGCCGCGAGCGATGCAAATACGACTACCAACCCCCGCCGTGATGACGTAACCGGTCCGCGCCAGATCTCAACGAGGGGCGCCAACAGGAACAACGAATAGGCGAGAAGACCAAGAGCCCCTCCGCTAGCAGCGAAGTTGGCTAGGTCACTGTGCAGGTGAGGCGTGCCACCGAACGGAACCCTGGCGTTTGCAGCAGCCGCTTCCACATAGCCAAAAGGGCCGTGGCCGATCAAAGGGGACTGAAGGAAAGCGGCGAGCGCGCCTTCATACATGTGCAAGCGGTCAGTGGTCGAGCTATCTGTCGGCAGGCCGTGGGCGGCTATGCTCGTCAGGTCGGCGATCACTCTTTGAACAACTGACAAATGGCTAGCGCCAGCCAGAAGCGCTACAATACCAACGCAAACGGCTGCAACTACAATGGGGGCCAGCCAGCGCCAGGAGACAAGGCGAAGCCACACCGAGATCCCAACAGCGACTCCAATCATGGCCAGCCAGGCCAACACAGCGCCGCGCGTACCGGACAGCACCACCGCGACCAGGGCGAAAACCGGACCGAGCAGATAAAGGTAGCGGGCGGAAGATTGGCCGCGGACCAGTCCGAGAGTCGCGAGAAATCCGCTAGCAAGGGCCACATCGGCGAAATGGATCGGATTGGCGACGGAGGTGCCTGCGCGTAGGGTTCCAGTGGTTAAAAATTCGTCTAGCGCTATAGCTGCCGCGCCCATCGCTCCTGCAAGGCTTAAGACAGCCAGACCCGGTAAGCTGGTGGCGCTTGCTTTCGACGAAAGGGCCGCGAGCAGCGGCCATATTGCTAGCATGGGTGCGAAAATCAGGCACCCCTGCAATCCCGCTGTGAAACCAGCGCTAAGCCCGTAGCAGACAAACAACAGGCCGAGACCCAACAAGGGCATCCACACCACTGGCCGGCTTGCCAGCTGGAGATCGCGGGAGCGCATCAGCAAAAGGCAAACAACGCTTACACCGAGAAAGACGATGTTGCCAGCCTCAGGAGCCACAGGCGCCATGACGAGAGCCGCGACGAACGCCAGGAGCAAGAGGACCTGGCGGACCGCGTTATTCGCGTTTTGCATTTCTGATGTCACCGTTTCGGCCTCTGCTTATCGTGGCAAACTGCGCGCCGGACCTCGGCTCACGGCAGCGCCGAATGGAAGGCTATCGCATCTCGTCAAGCGCTCCCTTCATCATTTCGTCGGCTGCAGAAATCATTCGGGTACTGGCTGAATAAGCTTGTTGCGTAAGGATAAGCATTGAAAATTCATGTGGAAGGTCGATGTTTGACCCTTCCAGTGCGCCAGTGACCAGATCGTCAGCGGCGATGTCCGTCGGCTGCCCCGCTGTTGTGTTATAGAGCAACTCACCGCCATCACCTCTTTCGAGTCCCTCTGGATTGGCGAAATTATAGAGCTGTATCTTGGCCACTTCGACGTTTATTCCGTTTGAGAAGGCTTGCATAACCTGCCCCTCTGGACCGATGCTTATTCCTGTATGCTCTCCCCGCGAGTAGCCATCTTGGGTAAGGGTTGTTGGCACTGGCTGTCCGCGGGCATCGGCGAACTGTGTCACACCCGATGGCCCATGAAGCAGGCGCACTGGGCCAATCACCTCACCTTTCACCGTCAGATCTTCGATCACAAGGCTGTCCAGCGGGCTCTCGGCATCTGCTGCATCGCGCACGGCTGATAACTGGCTGCCGGCAAACTCGTACTCTCCCGCCTTGCTCCACATCGTCTGACCATCTGCGGCGCCTTGATCTCTGAGGTAGAAGAGTGCCCACTTGTCAGGATTTGGCGCACCTGACAACTTGCCCCATCTGAACTCTAGATCCAGTTTACCCCCTCCCGCATCGTGGATGGGCAATGATCCGCCACTTAAGGTCTGCCCCAAAAAAGGACCAACGTCGGCAGCCGTGATGTTCTTGTTTAGCTCGGGGGAGAGATACTCGCTGCCTGGTACGTCCCGGTCGTATCGGCCGGTCTTGGGCGTCAACGGAAGATTGAGTTTGTACCCGATCTCGCTGGTTCGCTTTGCGGGCATCTCTTTCTCCGGGTCGATTACTATGGGCTTCTGTGCGTCAAGGTGC
>DASYHX010000460.1:0-6368 GCA_035998065.1 Pseudorhizobium sp. | reverse complement strand
GCGGGCAATCGAGGTGTCGCGGCATGAGCGTAATGAGCAGGCAGCCGAAGCGTAACCTGGTCTTTTTCCTTGTACCGGACTTCACGATGCTACCCTTCACGGCAGCCGTGGAAACCCTCAGGATCGCCAACCGCATGCTGGGTTATGACGCCTACACCTGGCGCCTCTGTTCCGCCGACGGGCAGAAGGTCTTCTCTTCTGCTGGCATCGCGCTGGAGGTGAACACCTCCGTCGCGGATGAGCGGAAGAGCCTGACGGGCGAAAACCGCCCAAACATGGTGCTCGTTTGTGCCGGTATCGACATCGACCGGTACCATAACAAGACCGTCAATGCGTGGCTGCGTGAGACCCACAATCGCAACGTCTCGGTTGGGAGCCTGTGTACCGGCGCCTATGTTCTGGCCCAGGCGGGATTGCTGAACGGCAAGCGATGCGCCATCCACTGGGAGAACCTGCCTGGATTTGCCGAGGCATTCCCGCAAGCGGAGGTCTATGCCGATCTCTATGAAGTGGACGGCAACCTCTACACCTGCGCCGGGGGCACGGCCTCGCTCGACATGATGTTGAACCTGATCGGACAGGACTTCGGCGAGAACCTCGTCAACCGGATTTGCGAGCAACAGCTGACCGATCGGGTGCGAAATCCACACGACCGGCAACGGCTTCCGCTACGGGCTCGCCTCGGCGTTCAGAATGCGAAGGTTCTGTCCATCATCGAATTGATGGAGAACAATCTGTCCGAGCCGCTGTCCCTCATCGAGATCGCCGATGACGCCGGGCTGTCGCGGCGCCAGATCGAGCGGCTTTTCCGCCAGGAGATGGGTCGCTCCCCTGCCCGCTACTACCTGGAAATCCGTCTGGACCGGGCACGGCATCTTCTTATCCAGTCGTCGATGCCGGTGGTGGAAGTTGCCGTTGCGTGCGGTTTCGTTTCCGCGTCCCATTTTTCCAAGTGCTATCGCGAGGTCTTCAATCGGTCTCCGCAACAGGAACGGGCTGAGCGCAAGCTGACGATCGCCACGTCTCGCGCCGGCGTCGCCGCCTGAACGGCAGCGACGGCGTCTCAGGATTCCATAGGTCAGGCAGCAGCGGATTCGCGCTCGTTTCGCATGGAGCGGATCTGGATCAGCGTGTCCAAATTCTGGTTGACCCGGCAGTAGAACTCTTCGTCGATAAAGGGTCGCAGCATGAAGTCATTGCCGCCAGCCTTCAAGAATCGGGCCGAAAGCAGCCGGTTCGACGAGGAGGAGACGCCGATGATCCGCAACTCGTGAGACCCGCGCACGGAGCGGATGCGTCGGGTGAGTTCGAAACCGTCGATATCGGGCATGTTGTAGTCGGTAACGACGAGGCCGATATCAGGATTGCCCTTGAGGATCTCGAGCGCCTTGGAGCCGCTTTCGGCGGCACTGACCCGGAAGTTGTAGCGCTTCAACCTGCTCGTCAGCAAAGCCCGGGCGGTCGGGCTGTCGTCGACGATCAGGACGTGGTGGCGATGGTTGGTGAGGAAGCGTGCAACGGACTCCGCCAGCATGTCTACCGCAAAGACATTGTCCTTGATGATGTAGTCGACGACATCCTTCGACAGCAGCTGGTCACGGGTGCCCTCATGGAAGGTGCCGGTAAAGACGATCGTGGGGATGGACAGATCGACCAGATATTCCAACGCCTCCCCCTTTTCCGCACCTGGAAGATTGATATTGGAGATCGCTAGGGTGACCGGATCCGCTGAGCGATCGTAGGCCAGCTGCAGTTCCTCGAAATTGCGGCAAATCTCGACCTCGATTCCGAATAGCTCCTTCAGCCGAGCCCCGATCATCGACGTGAAGAGGTTGGAATCCTCCGCAAGCAGGATGCGTGAGTTCGCCAGAGATTGGCCGGAATACTGCATCCCGGAAATGCCAAGGAAAGTCATGATGCCCCTTCGGTATTTGCTGTCCCCTATTGGCACAACCTAGTCCGAGCCCATTTGCAGAAGCGTTAACCGCGGGCTATCTCCTTGCACCCCAAAGAGGCGAAGGCGCCGAAAGCAGCTTCAAGGTGAAGACTTTCCTAAGGGAAGCTACCCGCGCAGCACGGTGTTGTCTGGATCGAAAGGGCTCTCGGCTACGACCGAAGCATCATAGAGCGTCCCGAGTATCTTGATCTTCAGCCTGGTGCCGATCTCCGAACAGGAGGGTTTCACCATGGCAAGGGCAAGCGACTTGCCGATGCGCCAGCCATAGCCGCCGCTGGTGGCGCGGCCCACGAGGGCGCCCGTCTCATCATAGATCGCCTCCGATCCCCTGGCATCGACATCGGTATTCCCTTCCACGACCAGCGTGACGAAGTTCCACTTCACGCCATCCTGCTTGTACTTGAGCATCGAGTCGCGCCCAAGGAATGGCTTGTCGGTGCGAATGAAGCGATCGAGACCGGACTCAAACGCGTTATATTCGATGGAGAGTTCGCGACCCATGTTGCGATAGGACTTTTCAAGCGCCATTGCGCTCATCGCGCGGATCCCGAAGGGCTTGATGCCGAATTCGGCCCCGGCCCTCATGAGCTCGTCGAAGATATAGGTCTGCATTTCGATTGGGTGATGCAGTTCCCAGCCCAATTCCCCGACGAAGTTGACCCGCAATGCGTGGGCGGTGGCGACGCCCACTGAAATCGGCTTGGCGGTCAGCCAGGGGAAATCCTTCGTCTCGAGACTGGTGCGGGTGAGTGTCTTCAGGACGTCGCGCGACCGAGGGCCGGCCAGCACGAGAACTCCGAACTTCTGCGTGATCGGTTGTAGGATGACGCTGCCATCCTTGGGCGCGAGACGCCAGAGGAGGTCGTGATCGTGCGCCTCAAGGCCACCGGCCGACACCATGTAGAAGCGGCCAGGCGACCATTCGTAAATGGTAAATTCCGCGCGCACGCCACCAGTCGGTGTCAAGATATGGGCGAGCGCGATGCGGCCGCGCTTCTTCGGAATGGCATTGGCGAAGATGGATTCCAGCCAGGTGCGAGCTCCAGGGCCGGAGACTTCCATCTTGGCGAAGGGTGACATGTCGAGCACGCCCACGTTTTCGTGGACATTCCTCACCTCATTGCCGACATGCTCCCAGTAATTGGAGCGCCGGAAGGACCATTTTTCCACGACGCGGCCATCTTCCAGAGGTGCCGCATAGTTGTGATTGGTGATCACGTCGGCGCCGACGCCCCTTTCGCTTTCCGGCAGTTCGTAATCCGCGGGCGCAAACCAGTTGGCGCGCTCCCAGCCGTAAACAGAACCGAACACGCCGCCGAGCGTCTTCAGCCGCTCGTAGACCGGCGTCGTCTTCAACGGGCGGCCAGCAGCGCGTTCCTCGTCGGGATAATGCATGGTGAAGACATTGGAATAGGCCTCCTCATTCTTCGCGATAAGGTAGCCTTCAGTCGCATAAGGACCAAAGCGCCGCGGGTCGACGCCCATAAGGTCGACCGTGGGTTCGCCATCGACAACCCATTCGGCGAGCTGCCAGCCAGCCCCGCCTGCGGCCGTGATGCCGAAGGAATGGCCTTCGTTGAGCCAGAAGTTCGTCAGCCCCGGTGCCGGGCCGACAATCGGATTGCCGTCGGGGGTATAGGCAATGGCCCCGTTGTAGACCTTCTTGATGCCCACCTCTCCGAAGGCCGGCACACGAACGATCGCAGCCTCGATATGAGGCATCAACCGGTCCAGGTCTTCCTGGAAGAGCTCATACTCGCTGTCGTCGGAGGGTCCATCGACGTAACAAGCAGGTGCGCCGACCTCGTAAGGCCCCAGGATCAGTCCTCCGGCCTCCTCGCGCATGTACCAGGCGGAATCGGATTCCCGCAGCACGCCCATCTCGGGCAAGCCCTGCCGGCGCCGCTCCTGGATGGCGGGATGAGGCTCGGTTACGATGTACTGATGCTCCACCGGAATCACAGGGACGTTGATGCCGACCATCTGGCCGGTGCGTCGGGCAAAATTTCCGGTGCAGGAAATGACATGTTCCGCGGTGATCTCGCCTTTGTCGGTGGTGATCTTCCAAAAGCCGTCGGCTTGCTGCTCGATGGCCGTGACCGTCGTGTTTCGGTAGATTGTTGCGCCGCGATCGCGGGCGCCCTTCGCGAGGGCCTGGGTGAGATCGGCGGGCTGGATGTAGCCGTCGTCGGGATGCTGGATGGCGCCGAGCAGGCCATCCGTCTCGCAAAGCGGCCAGACCTCCTTCACTTGCTCGGGCGTGAGGATGTTGACCTTGACCCCGATCGTTTCGGCGATACCGGCGTAGTACATATACTCGTCCCAGCGGTCCTTTGTCCGCGCCAGGCGGATGTTGGACACTTTGGAGAAGCCGACATTCATGCCGGTTTCCTTCTGGAGCTCCTCGTAGAAGCGGACGCTGTACTTGTGGAGTTGTCCGACCGAATAGGACAGGTTGAAGAGCGGCAGGAGGCCAGCTGCATGCCAGGTGGAGCCCGAGGTGAGTTCCTTGCGCTCAATCAGGACGCTGTCGCTCCATCCCTTCTTCGCCAGGTGATAGAGTGTCGAAACTCCTACCACACCGCCCCCGATCACAACGGCCCGCGCATGTGTCTTCATTGAAAGGAACCCCTCGCTCGCGACCCGCCAAACAGCGCCGCATCATCTCAACGCCGACTATGCAGGTCTGGCCGGGCGACGAAACGCCTGAATACGACATGCGAAAAGCTCGTCGCGACGGGCCGCCGAGCCGCTAAACGCCGGCGCCATCCTCGACGGCATCGGCCGGTCCTGTCGTCGACCTCAGATTCTCGCCACGCTGTCTTGGCAAGATCATGATATCCTGCCGGGCAAAGGGGATCTCGATGCCTTCTTTTTCGAAGCGGCGCAGGATTTCTATCCGGACCAGGGCCCGGATGCGAATGCCGTCGGTGTAATCAGCCAGGTGGAATCGCAGTTCAAAATCCAGAGAAGAGGCGCCGAAGGCCGTGAAGTCGACATGCGGCTCCGGATTGCGCAAGACTTCCGGCACCGCCTCGACGATTTCCAGAAGAATTGCGATCACCTTCTCCGGATCCGTGCCGTAAGCGACGGAGACGGGCACCTCGGACCGTTGCACCTTGTTGCGATGCGTCCAGTTGCCGACGGGCGCATTGATGAGATCAGAATTCGGAACGATGATCGACTGCTTTCGGAAGGTCTCGACTTCGGTGGCACGCACGGAGATGCGCTTGACGATGCCCTCCGTGGTTCCGGTCACGATGTGGTCGCCGACCTTGAAGGGTCGTTCCACGAGCAGGATGAGCCCGGAAACAAAGTTCGAGACGACGTTCTGGAGCCCGAAACCGATACCGACAGATAGGGCCGATGCGACTAACGCAAGGCTAGACAGGTTGACGCCCGCCGCCGATACTCCGACGATCACCGCCAGTCCGATCCCCAGGTATCCAATCCCTGTCTTGACTGAATTGCGCACGCCCGCATCGACCTGGCTTCGCTCCAGCACATGACTGTCGATCCAGCGCTGGATCCATTTCGTTGCCAGATATCCGAGGCCGAACAACAGAAGTCCGCCGAGTATGCCGACGATGGAGATCGAGATGTTGCCGATCGTGATCCGCGTAAAGAAGCGATAGACCCAGACCTCTATGTCGGTGATCTGGAATCCCCAGGTCAGCAGGATGAGTGGGATGCCGAGCAGCAGGGCGAAGACATAGATGGCAAGACCGGCAACGAGCCCCACCTGGTCGAGCGCCACCTCACCAAGGTTGAAGCGGCGTCCCAGTCGCTCGCCAACTGCCGTGTGCGCGAAAACACCCTGCTTCCCCACCGCCTTGCCGGACAGGATTCCGATGTAGACGGTGACGAGGACCGCACCCGTCAGGACGATCTGCGTCGCGACGAACCGTGCCAGGCCTGCATAGCCCGCCAGCACGGTCAGGAGCAGGAGCGCCCCCATCACGCGCAGCAGATAGCCCAGCCAGCGAGGCCAGGCCCGACCTGCTGCGTCGGGCCCGCCGTCGGCCATGATGGGGCGGACGAAGGAAAGGCCGAGAAGAATGACACCGATGACCAGGGAGGCAACGACGCTTTTGGCGATGGTCAGTTCCAACGGCGCGCTCAAGACCTCGCTGATCGCCCCCAGCAGGTAGTCGAGCCCGTTGACCGCGGCCATGGCAACGATCGCTGTAACCAGAACATGAGCGCCCCGGTCAGTCACGCGAACGAGCCGCCACTCCGAGTGGCGCGGGGACAGCACCGCATAGCTCAGCTGCGAGACAAAGTAGACGAACCATATGAAGCTGAAGAGCGCGGCGAGGATTGGTGCGATGTCCCTGCGCAGCACGTTGAAGCCGTCTAGAAAAAGGAATGACGCGACCAGGAACGCTGCAAGAGACAGCGTTCTGGTAAC
>DASYHX010000455.1:0-6712 GCA_035998065.1 Pseudorhizobium sp. | reverse complement strand
TCGTTTTGAGCGGGAGTCCAGCGGAACGGGTCATCGTCCAGTCCGTTAAGGCTTGAGGTCGTGCGACTTGACCATCAATTCGCCACGCCCGCTGATCAATATCAGTGCAACTGCGCAAAAAATGCGCTAAAAGACTAAGCAAATACCCTCACGAGGACATGGAAAATGACCCCAGATGTTGAGCGCGTATCGGCGAAGATTTACCAGTTCCCCCTTAAGCGAATGCGCATGCAACCAGCACCGGCAATGCGCATGCAACCAGCACCGGCAATGCGCATGCAACCAGCACCGGCAGAGACCCGTGCGGATGCATCGCTCCCCGTGTTGGACGACTGTTGGTATCACGAAGAGGCGGTACGGCAGGAGGTAAAGCCACCTTGCCGGGATTGACCCGCACGGGCGCAGCGACCCCACATCATGAAGCCGCCCGTTAGCGGCGTTTGCCGTTGATATCTCACCCCTTGGCCTTTAGCCCCTCCTAAGCTTCCCGCTGAACCACTACATGGATATGTCTGTCAGGTAGGCGTTTACATCGCGCGCTTCACTGCTATCGTGCGCATCCATCGCCTAATGACCCTCGCTCGGCTTTGTATCTCGAGATAAACGGCAATCCCAAGCGGGTGGAGGAACACCAGCCTTGAATACTGTGACATCGGATCTTGAAGCCTGTAGTCGTGAACCCATCCACATCCCTGGTGCGATCCAGCCACATGGCGCGCTCTTCTCCGTCCGTCCCTCCGATCTCATTGTTCTTCAGAAGAGTGCGAATATTGACGACTTCCTGCCGGGTGCCGTCACCTTTGGCTGCCAGCCCGGAGGAGCGATCAAGGATCTGTTGGAACCCATCTCAAGCTGGCATTCTAGGGGCGATGTAACCCTGCAGATCCCGCTGCCGGAACAGGACCTAACGGTAGTGGCCCATCGGTCCGGCCATTCTATCATCATCGAGCTCGAACGAGGGCACGCACGGGATCAGTCGCAGACGATGTCCCGGCTGCGAGCATTTGTGCAACTGCTGGGGCGGAGCTCCACCGTTGAAGACTCCTTGCAAGCGACTGCCCGGTTTATTCAGGAGTTGACCGGGTTCGATCGGGTTCTGGTTTATCGCTTCGATGAAGGATGGAATGGTCAAGTAGCGGCTGAGGCCGGCAACGGAGCGCTGCCTTCTTATCTTGACCTACGTTTTCCCGCCTCGGATATTCCCGCTCAGGCACGCGCTCTCTATGCGTCCAACCCTGTGCGTTTGATCCCGGACGCGACCTATCGCGCGGTACCGATCGAGCCTGCCTTGAACCCGGAAACCCAGATGCCGCTGGACCTAAGCTTGGCGCAGCTGAGGAGCGTCTCTCCGGTCCACCTCGAGTACATGCGTAACATGGGCACGGCTGCCTCAATGTCCGTTTCGATCATGGTCGATGGGCGGCTTTGGGGTCTTGTGGCATGTCATAGTGCTAGTCCGCACCATACGGGCGTCACGACTCGTGATGCCTGCGACTTCATTGTCCAGTCATTAGCCATGCGCATAAGCGCCCAGCAACGGGAGCAGGAAGCCTCGAGCCGTGTCGAATTGGGACGGATAACGTCGCGCCTCCTGACGTCGATGGCTACGGGAACGAGTTGGCCAGATGGATTGGTCTACGCCGGCCAAGACCTTCTCGCTCAGGTCAACGCAGATGGAGCCGCGATCATCACGGAAGGCAGCTATACTGCCTTAGGCAACTGCCCCGAAGAGGAAGACGTGCGCGCTGTTGTCAGATGGCTGGAGACGGATCGAAGTGAACTCGACCATTTTGCAACGTCTAACCTCGCATCTGAAATGGTTACCGCGACCAGTTTCGCTGGGAGAGCAAGCGGCATTGCCGCCATTCGCATTTCGGAGCTCTATCCAAGTTGGCTGATATGGTTCCGACAAGAGGTGATCCGAACGGTGAAGTGGGGCGGCAACCCCCACAAGCTCGTCACGGAGGCGGGCCGCATTCATCCGCGCAAGTCCTTCGATACCTGGCGCGAGCAAGTACATCAGCATTCGATCCCCTGGACGCAAGCCGAACTTTCGGCAGCAAGGGATCTTCGCAATGCCATCGTAGGCATTGTGCTGCGCAGAGCAGAGGAACTTGCTGAACTAACAAGCGAGCTACAACGATCGAACAAGGAACTGGAAGCGTTTTCCTACTCCGTCTCCCATGATCTGCGGGCGCCTTTTCGGCATATCGTCGGGTTTGCACAATTGCTGGGGGAGCGGGAGACTTCGCTGGACAGCAAATCCCGGCACTATCTTCAGAACATCTCGGAATCGGCCTTGGCCGCTGGCCGGCTCGTTGACGATCTCTTGAACTTCTCGCAACTCGGTCGAACTTCAATCGCGCTGAAGAAGGTCGATATGAACAAGCTCGTCGAGGAAGTCGTAAAAAGCGTCATGCTTTATCAAGCAGATCGACAGATTGAATGGCACGTGGATAAGCTTCCAGTCGCTTGGGGTGACGCTACGCTGCTGCGTCAGGTCTGGTACAACCTGGTTGAGAATGCGGTGAAATACTCCCGCGATCGGTCGCCTGCGAAAATTTCCGTGAGCGGCTCGACCAAAGAGGATTCGACCATATATTGCATCACCGACAATGGAGTTGGGTTCGACATGGCCTATGTCGGAAAGCTGTTCGGGGTTTTCCAAAGGCTTCAGCGCGCCGAAGACTTCGAAGGGACAGGTATCGGCCTTGCGCTTGTTCGGCGCATTGTCGAGCGTCACAATGGGACGATCAAGGCAAGCGGCGAAGTCGGCAAGGGTGCTACCTTTACCTTCGCACTGCCAACACCGGAAAGGAAGGGCCGCGCGCTTGCCTGAACTGCGACCGATACTGCTCGTGGAGGACAGTCCCCGCGATCTCGAACTGACGCTTGCTGCCCTCGAAAAGTGTCAACTCGCCAATGATATCGTCATCGCGCGCGATGGCGCCGAGGCGGTCGATTATCTCTTTTCTTCAGGCCAATACGCCGATCGCGCAGACGGGGATCCCACCGTCGTGCTGCTTGACCTGAAGCTTCCGAAGATCGATGGCCTCGAAGTCCTGGAACGGGTGAAGCGGGACGAAAAGCTGAGGCACATCCCGATTGTAATGCTGACGTCGTCGCGCGAAGAGCAAGATCTCGTGCGCAGCTACGAACTCGGCGTCAATGCATTTGTCGTGAAGCCTGTGGAGTTCAACGAGTTCTTCAAAGCCATTCAGGATCTGGGGGTCTTCTGGGCTCTATTGAACGAACCCCCGCCTGGATACCGCCAAAATGGTGCAAACTAACCGCCAGCGCCCCCCGCGCATTCTTGTTCTTGAAGATAGCCATCTCGACGCTGAGCTGATCAGGGAGCACCTCGCAACCATGAGGTCTCCGCCGGTCATTCACTACGCTACCAATCGCAGCGAATACGTCGCAGCACTTGCAGCGCCCGATTTTGACGTCATTCTTGCAGACTTTTCCCTTCCGGACTTTGACGGGATGAGCGCGCTCGACATGGCGCGCGACGCGCTTCCGGAAGTCCCTTTCATCTTCGTCTCGGGCATCCTCGGCGAGGAAGTTGCAATCGAATCCTTCCGTCGGGGCGCCACGGATTATGTCCTCAAGCAGCGTTTGATCCGGTTGCCCGCAGCGGTAGACCGCGCTTTAGCGGAGGCGCGCGAGAGAATCGAACGCAGACGCGCTGAGCAACAGAAGGAATTGCTGGTACGTGAGCTCAGCCATCGGGTGAAAAACACGATGGCCATGGTAATGTCACTGGTGCGCCGAACGGTGAAAACCAGCAACGGCATAGACGACTATGTCGACAATCTTCTTGGGCGGCTAAGGGCCATGGCAGACGCGCACGCGCTTCTGTTTGAAACGAACTGGAGCGAGGCCGAGCTGGTGGAAGTGGTCCGCAGGACCATCGCTCCTCAAGACCGAAATGGAAAGCGTTTCGAGCTGAACCCGGGCGCTCTGACGATGCTCTCGCCGAAGGCTGCTCTCGCCCTTAGCATGGTTCTCAACGAGCTCGCTACTAATGCGGTAAAGCATGGTGCACTGTCCAACGAGCACGGCACGGTGAAGATCTCTTGGAACCGAGGAGACGACGGCATGGTGAACCTGCTATGGCAGGAAATCGATGGACCGGCGCTCCATATTCCAGAGCATCAGGGATTTGGCACCACGCTCATCGACCGCAGCATACGCTACGAGCTGCAGGGAGAGGTAACGCTCGACTACCGCCCGACCGGCCTCGTTTGCGATATCACCTTTCCGTTGGACCCAGCCCTGCCGTACAGCCCGGGCTAGCCGCTGCTGACCCTGCGCTGTGGCTGCACGCTGAACTGTTGGTCGATCAGTCGCGCGAGCTTCTCCGGGCTCCAAGGCTTCGGAAGAAGGGGCAGCCCCTGGAGCTTCATCTTGAGCTCCGGGAGTTCGGCATAGCCGCTGCATACGATCACTGGGATGCCTCTCGCCTTAAGGGCGTCAATGACCGGAAAAGACAGCTCTCCGTTCAGGTTCAGATCTACGATAGCACCATCGGGCGGAGACGCTTTGAGCGCCTCCAGTGCCTGGCCAATACGTCCGAACGGCCCCAGCACCGTGAACCCCTGCCCAATCAGAAAATCTTCTACGTCCATTGCGAGCAGGACGTCGTCTTCCAAAACCAGGATATTCATGATGTTTGTCGAGCCATTTCGGATCACCAGTGTCAGCCCCCATACAGGTCGTTGCCCGACAAGCGGACAATGAACCACTATCTTTACCCGTCTCCGTTTAGTTCAAGATCTCGGAGACCGTGAAAATGATCTTGCACCCGGTAAACCGGATACAACAATGCCACTCCAGAGACCATTAATGCTCCACTGCGCGCTCTTGTTCCTCCAGCCACGCAGCAAGCGCCCGCACCATGGAGAGGCGTAGGCTGGCGCCCTTCGCAAGAGCACGAGCCAACGAGGCACCTTCTTCAGGGAAACCCAGTTCAACAGCGATCTGGCTGGGTCGAATGTTCCGCTTGACCATGACGCGCTCAATGGCGTCGATTGTCGATTGGAGCAGGTATCGGCCATTGGCCACCAGCGTCCTCTCCTGCCGCTGCAGAAGCAGCGCCTCATCGAGCGATAGATCCTTCAGGAACGCAGCACGTTCCTCCTCCGTTGCCTTCATCCAGGCCTTTCGGAGTTTTGTCAGTCGAGGCAGTTCCACCGTTTCCTGTTGGCTATGATCGATGTCGGAGCGCTTCTGCTTCTTCGGCACTGCCCTGGGCCTCTTGGAACTATCGGATCGCTCGGTTGCAGGGTTGCTAATCCTCCGCTCGCTCCGCGTCAACACGACGGGTCGGATATCTCACGGTGCAGCGCAATCCACCAAGATGCGCCTGCGCCGCCGTAGCATCTACCTGCACCGACACCTACGGGCGCGATGACGTGCGGATCAATAGTATTTGAGGTGTCGAAGTCCACGGGCGGCGCTAGTTTCAATGGCATGTTCTGTCTGAGGAGCCTCTTTTTGCGTGTGAAATCTATTCTTGTCTGTCTGCTCATCCTCTGCATAGGCGCACCGCCATCCGGCCTGGCGCAGGAACCGTCAGAAGAGCGCCGGTCAGAGCAGCCGGCCACCGGTGTCCTTAGCTACCTGCCTCCCGATTCCGTGACGGAGCACATGCTGCAGACCGCGGACGGCCCGTTGCGATACCAAGCGACAGCCGGAACGATGGATCTGATCGGGCAGAACGGAGAGCGAAATGCGAAGATCTTCTACACCGCCTATGTGATGAAGGATCGACCAGCGGATCGACCCGTCACATTCGCGTTCAACGGCGGCCCGGGCGCCGCTTCTGCCTATCTGCATCTGGGCCTCGTCGGACCGATGGTCCTGCCTTTCAAGGACGAGAACGCCGACGGCACACGACCACGGCTGAAGAACAATCCTGATAGCTGGCTCTCTTTCACAGATCTCGTGTTGATCGACCCGATTGGTACGGGCTGGAGCAGAGCCGTCAGCAACGACGCAGCGGAACGCTACTTCAACGTCCGGCAAGATGCTGAAAGCATCGCCAAGACGATCGCGCTCTACGTTCACAAGAACGATGTGCTGACCGCGCCGAAATATCTCCTCGGCGAAAGCTATGGTGGCTACAGGGCTGCGAAAGTCGCCGTAGCAATGAAGAGCAGCCAGAACATCATCCCGGCGGGCATCGTCATGATCTCCCCTCTCCTTGAGGGACGTTTCTTGTTCGGGCTCGATCAGGACCCGCTTGCCTCCTCCTTGCAGTTCCCCTCGCTGGCCGCAGCGGAACTGGAGCGCCAGGGTAGATTCACGCCTGAAGCTCTAGATCCGATCGAGCACTTTGCGATGAATGACTACCTCACTACGCTGGCAGGTCCGGTTCCGAGTGACCCGGAGGCCAGCGCCTTCTATGAACGTGTTGCAGCCATGACCGGCCTACCCCTTGCGACAGTGGAGAAGACACGCGGTTTCGTCGGAGACGTCTATGCGAAAGAAGCTGGTGGGACGGGGCGCGTCGTCAGCCCCTATGACGCGGGCTCCTCGACGGCGGATCCGTATCCGGAAAGCGCCGTGTCACGCAATGATGACCCGGTGCTTGATGGCTACACCCGAGCCTACGGCTCCGCCTTTTCAAGCTATGCCCGCGACACCTTAGGTTTCGATACGCCCATCACCTACACGCTTCTGAACGAAGAGGTGAACCGTCGATGGG
>DASYHX010000432.1:0-2482 GCA_035998065.1 Pseudorhizobium sp. | reverse complement strand
GGCTTAGATCGGATAGTGGATGTGTCCGTCCTGCACCGTAAGCCAGCGCAACTCGGTGAACTCTGCGATCCCTGCCTTTCCACCGAAGCGCCCATAGCCGGAGTCCTTCACCCCGCCGAACGGCATCTGTGCCTCATCGTGCACCGTTGGGCCATTGACATGGCAAATACCGGATTCGATGCGGCGTGCGACGCTCATGGCGCGGTTGACATCGCGGCCGAAGACGGCGGCAGATAGGCCGTATTCGGTGTCGTTGGCGACCCGTACCGCCTCGTCGATCGATCCTACGCGAACCACCGAAGCAACGGGACCAAAGCTCTCTTCACCGTAGATGCGCATGGCAGGCGTCACCTTGTCCAGAAGCGTCGCATCCATCAGCGTGCCCTCAACGCCGCCTCCCGCTGCCAGCACGGCTCCTTTGGAGACGGCGTCCTTGATCAAGGCCTCCACCCGCTGTGCCGCCTTCAGATCAACCAGGGAACCCAAGGGCGAGTCACTGCGGCGAGGATCACCTGCCTTCAGTGTGCGCACCTTCGCCGTCATGGCGCCGACGAATTCGTCCGCTACCCGCTCGTCTACTACGAGGCGCTCCGTCGACATGCAGATCTGCCCCTGATTCATGTAGGCGCCGAAGGCCGCGGCCGCGACGGCCTCGTCTATGTCCGCATCGTCCAGCACGACCAAAGGCGCCTTGCCGCCAAGCTCCAAAAGCACCGGCTTCAGATGACGAGCGGCCGTTTCGGCGATGATGCGCCCGACGCGTGTCGATCCGGTGAAGTTGATGCGGCGCACGGCGGGATGAGCGATCAGTTCTTCGACAATCTGGCCGGCATCTTCGGGCGCGTTGGAGATGGCGTTCAGCACGCCCTCCGGAAGGCCCGCCTCATGCAGGGCATCAACGATCAGCCGGTGGGTGCGTGGGCAGATTTCCGACGTCTTCATCACCACGGTGTTACCACAAGCAAGAGGCATGGCGATTGAACGGACACCCAGGATAACCGGTGCATTCCATGGCGCCATGGACAGAACCACGCCGGCGGGCTGGCGAACGGCCATCGCTAGGCTTCCGGGGCGGTTAGAAGGGATAACCTCGCCAGCGATCTGCGTCGTCATCGAGGCCGCCTCGCGCAGCATGTCGGCCGCCAGACCGACATTGAACATCGCCCAGCCTGCAGTTGCACCGGTTTCCTCCGCCATGGCAGCAACGAAATCCTGCACCTTCTCCTGCAGGCGATCGGCGGCTGCCATCAGCAGCTTTCGGCGTTGACCGGGCCCCGTTGCAGCCCAGCCTGGAAAGGCCTTGGCGGCGGCATTGGCAGCCTGACGCGCTTCATCAACGGAGGCTGCGGCAACCTTGGATGCGACCTCCCCCGTAATGGGGTTCATGCGATCGAAGGTCCGGCCGTCCGCGGCTTCCATCTCGATGTTGTTGATCTTCAAGCCCAGGATGCTCATGCGGTTCTCCAATGTTCTTCTTTTGAGGTGATGGTCATGCCGCGCCGTCCAGGAAGGCACGTTGCACGGCGAGGTTGCTCAGCAGATTAGTGCCTTGTCCGTCACAGAGGTCGCTGCAAGATACGGATAGCCATAACGATCGAACATTGGCGCGGCCGTAAGGTTGTAGCCGGTACTCCAGGGCGGCAGGATGAAGGTCTACCTCGTCCTGCGTCGCCAGACGTTGCAGTGCCCTCACCAGTTCTTCGGCCGAGGAGCGGTCATCATACTCGACGACCTCGATTGGCAGGCGCTTTCCGTCCGGCATCTCCAGGCCGCCGGCATCATTCACCTCCTTTACCCAAAGCTGGTAGTTCGGCGACGTTGTGATGCCCGTCCCGCCGGCATTCGGGCCGGTGAGCGAGAGCGCGTAGCCAATCTTGACTGAGGTACGTTCCTGCGCCGAGACCGGCGTGAGGGCTCCGGCAGAAAGCACGGTGGTAGCAAAAGCTATCAATCGCAGGGCGCTCCTGCGTGATATGATGTTCATTGAAGCTCCTCCCATCGGGCCTGCTCCACCAGGCCGTTCATCTTATTCAGTTGCAGCCGATGCCACGTTCGAAGCCAAGACGTGGAAAGG
Organism: Pseudorhizobium sp.; assembly: GCA_035998065.1. Taxonomy (GTDB): domain Bacteria; phylum Pseudomonadota; class Alphaproteobacteria; order Rhizobiales; family Rhizobiaceae; genus Neorhizobium. The sequence goes on along the minus strand of DASYHX010000432.1, from coordinate 408 downwards.
TTAACAGGTCCTAGGAAGGGAGAAATAGACTTTCAGCGGAAATACTTGCACTTTTCACGGGAGCTGGCGAGACTCCGCTTAACCCACTTCTCACCGGAACTAAGGATGTGATGGAAGCTCGACTCTGGAAAGCCAGCCTGCAGCGGGCGGAATGGACCTTCAGTCGGGGTCAAAACCAAATCTTCCTACTGAAGTCGGGAAGCGGGATCCTGCGCCTCGGTGGCCGTGACATTTCCCTTCTGGGGCCACTACTTGTATGGGTTCCCCTTGGTGAGGCTGGTTCCTCGATATTTGACGCTGGCACCGAGGGTGGGGCTTTGGCCATACCGGACGATATTCTGGGTCCGGCGATGCCCTCCGGAGCTGTCTTCGCACGTGTTCGAGAGGCCATTGCCAGGCCTATCCTCG
>DASYHX010000424.1:0-5633 GCA_035998065.1 Pseudorhizobium sp. | reverse complement strand
GGCGTGCGGCCTTTTCCGTTAACCAACTCGTTTAAACGGAATGAAAGAAGGCTTTGTTAGGCATTATCCATCAACCGGAAGCCCAGCATGCCCGCGACACACGAAGAAAAGCGCCTCCATGCGCTGACAAGCCTCAATCTCCTCGACACGCCGGCAAGCGAAGGTTTCGACCGCATCACGCGATTGGCCAGCCAGATCTTCCAGCTTCCGGTCGCCGCCGTTTCCCTGACAGACAGTGACCGGCAGTGGTTCAAGTCAAAGGTCGGCATCGACCATAACACCATCCCCCGCGAGAAGGCGCCTTGTGGCGAGGTCGCGGATACCGCAAAGCTCCTCGTGATCGAGGACTTCGACAAGGACGCCTATTACTGCGACAGCCTGCTGCGCATGAATGGCGTCCGTTTCTACGCCGGCGCGCCGCTCACCACCCGCGAGGGCTATAGTCTGGGCGCACTTTGCGTGCTCGGTACGGAACCGCGCCGGATCACCGACGCCGAATCCGCGGCCCTTCAAGATCTGGCGTCCGTGGTCATGGCGCAGATCGAACTGCAGCACGCCTTTGGACGGGTCGATCAGATCAGCGGACTGCCGAACCGGCTCCAGTTCAGCGACGACCTTGCCGATCTGGCGCGCGACGCGCCAGAGGCGGAGAGGCTTGCGGTCGCGCTCGACCTGGCCCAGTCCCATGAGATCGAGCGCCTTTCGGCCGTCATGGGCCCAACGGTGTGCGATCAGGTCATCCAAGAGGCCGCACGCGCGCTCAAGACATTCCTCGGGCCTGCCATCAAGGTCTACCATGTCTCGCCCGCACAATTTGTCTATTTGGCGCCGCGCGGCGTTGATGCCGGCAGCTACAGGTCGGAGCTTGTCAGGCTGCTGGAAATCGAACTGGTGGAATCCCGGATCAAGTATTCGGTGACGCCGGTCTGTGCGATGACAGGGTTCGAGCCCGGTCTCTCTTCGCCGACGGACTGCCTCCGATCCCTCTCCAGCGCCGTGCAGGAGACCCGCGCACGCGAGCAAAACATCGGCGCCTTCAGCGACAGCCATGACCTGAAATACCGGCGGACCTTCCGCCTGCTGAACGATTTCCCGACCGCTCTCCTCGATCCCGAACAACTGCGCATCGTGCTCCAACCGCGCGTGGACCTCTCCTCGGGCGAGATCCGTTCCGCCGAAGCATTGCTGCGCTGGCAGCACCCGCAGCTCGGCGCCATTTCCCCTGCGGAATTCGTGCCCATTTTGGAAAACAGCGGGCTTGCCTGGCCCATGACCCGCTGGGTGCTCGACAAGGCTGTACGGCAGCTCAGTGCCTGGCGCGCACAAGGCTTCGCCATGAAGCTCTCGGTGAACTTCGCCGCAAGCAATCTGAAGGAAGACGTGGTGGAGGAAATTCTAAGCGTCCTCGCACAGCACGAAGTTCCCTGCAGCCTGCTGGAGATTGAATTGACCGAAGGGTCGCTCATGCAAAACAGCGCGCAGGTGCTGGCCAAGCTTGACCGGCTCGTGGAGAGCGGCATCGGTTTGGCGATCGACGACTTCGGCACCGGGTATAGCAGCCTTTCCTATCTGCAACGCCTTCCCGTGAGCGTCGTGAAGATCGACCAGTCCTTCATCCGCGCGCTCGGCGACGGCTCGCGCGAGCAGAAGCTCGTGCATTCAATGATCAAGCTCTCCCACGAGATGGGCTACCGTGTGGTGGCCGAAGGCATCGAAGTGCCGGAGGCTGCCGAACTCCTGCGCGTCATGGGCTGCGACGAAGGCCAGGGATATCTCTTCGCCCGGCCGCTGGAGCTTGAGGCGTTCGACCATTTCTACCGCGAAGCGATAGAAGGGTCGGTTGTCTCTGTCGCTTGAAGACACCCCAATCGCGTCACCGAGACTGAGAAGCCCGCTGCGGCGGGCGCAGCGCTGACATTTGTCTAACGGGTGAATTGAGGTATCCTGCCTTTGTCAAAGGAGGATCAGCCATGCCCTTCATCTCGACACCCACACCGGAAGCCAGTATCTCCGCCGCCGCCATGTATACGGCTGCCGAGGAGAGCTACGGGTATCTGCCCAACATGTACAAGATCTTCGGGCATCGGCCCGAAGTGATGGAGAAATGGGGAGCGCTTCTCGCCAGCATCCGCGGACATATGAGCCTTCGGCGTTACGAACTGGTGACGCTTGCGGCGGCAAAGGAACTGAAGTCTTCCTATTGCGTGCTGGCCCATGGCACGGTTCTGCTGCGGGAAGGCTTCAGCGACACGCAGCTTGCAGAAACCGTGACCGGCGGTCCTCATGCACCGCTCGATGAGGCCGAGCGGGAAATGATGCGATTTGCGGCCAAAGTGGTGCGCGACGCCTCATCCATCAGCAACGAGGATGTTTCGCGGCTGAAGTCGCATGGATTTTCGGACGCGGAAATCTTCGACATCACGGCCGCCGCCGCTGTTCGCTGCTTGTTCAGCAAGACGCTTGATGCCCTGGGTGCAGAACCCGACAGCGCCTACCGGGAGCGGCTTTCGCCCTCGCTGATCAAGACGCTGGCCGTCGGGCGCGCGATCGAAGGCGGGTTCAGCGCTCCGGCTGCACACACCGCGCCCGATCCAGCGAGCGCTGCGACAGCGGAGCCTTAGCCACCGGCAGCGATCAAGCCCTGCCGGCACCCGTGAAGTGATCACGTGCCGCAGAATGTTTGCAGCACGCGCTCCTCCGGTTTTGGCGGAACGGCATAATCGGCAAACTCGGCGCGATCTTCATAGGGCTTTTCCAGCGCCTGCAGCAGGCGTTCGAAGAAGCTCAGGTCACCGTAGTTGGCGGCAGCGAGAGCTTCCTCCACCTTGTGGTTGCGCGGAATGATCGCGGGGTTGACGGCACGCATGGCGGACGCCCGCTCCTGTGGGAGCGCTTTTTCCCTGGCGAGCCGAATATGCCAGCGGGAAAGCCATTCCCTCGCCCCCGCCTGGTTGTTGAACGACGAGGCAAAAAGCTCGTCGCTTTCGCCACCCGCCACATGGCACAGTTGCCGGAACGTCCGCGTGAAATCCGCCTCGCCCCCCTGCATGGCCGAAAGCAGAGCCTGAACCAGATCGCCGTCCCCCTCGTCTTCCTCCGATAACCCCAGCTTGTGGCGGAAGACCGCAAGCCACTGCGTCTGGAAACGTTCACCGAACTCGCTCAGCACGTGGTTGGCCGATAGAACCGCCTTGTCCTGGTCCTCGTCGATCAGCGGCAGCAGGCATTCAGCGAGCCGAGCGATGTTCCACTGCGCGATCCCCGGCTGGTTGCGATAGGCGTAGCGGCCGCCCTGGTCGATGGAGGAGAAGACCTTCATCTGATCGTATTCGTCGAGGAACGCGCAGGGGCCGAAGTCGATCGTCTCGCCCGAAAGGGTCATGTTGTCGGTGTTCATCACGCCATGGATGAAGCCGACACCCAGCCAGCGGGCGACAAGATCCGCCTGGGCGAAGGCCACGGCGCGCAGCAGTTCGAGGTGAGGCTTCTCCCTCCCCTTCAGTTCCGGATAGTGGCGGTCGATCACGTAGTCGGCAAGGATGCGCAAGCCATCGACGTCCTGCCGTGCGGCGAAATACTGGAAGGTGCCTATGCGAACATGGCTGGCGGCAACCCGCACGAAGACGGCGCCCGGCTGCGGCGTTTCCCGGAAGACCTGCTCACCGGTGGCGACCGCTGCCAGCGCCCGGGTCGCACGGATGCCGAGCGCGTGCATGGCTTCGGAGAGGATGTACTCGCGCAGCACCGGCCCTAGCGCCGCCCGGCCGTCGCCCCGGCGGGAGAACGGCGTCGGACCGGCGCCCTTCAACTGGATGTCGCGCCGCGTGCCGCTTCGATCGACCACCTCGCCAAGCAGAATGGCTCGGCCATCGCCAAGCTGCGGCACGAAGGAGCCGAACTGATGACCGGCATAGGCCATGGCGAGAGGCGTTGCGCCCTGCGGGACGACATTGCCGGCAAGAATGGCGGCGGGATCGGAGAGATCCGCTCCAACGCCTAGCTCCTCAGCTAGCGCCTGGTTGAATTTCAGGAGCACCGGCCTCTCCACCGGCTCGGGGTAGACGGAGGCATAGAAGTGATCCGGAAGGCGTGCATAGGAATTGTCAAACTGGAACAAGAATGGCTCCTTCGTCGTCCGTTCCCACAGAAATGGGGAACCTGTCCTTCCCCAACAAGGAAGCCGGCGCCATGGTTGCGCCTCAATCGCGTCGCTTCCTTCGAAAGAACGGGAGACACCAGGCCGACGAGACCAGTGATGCAGATCCGCAACAGCGCATTTTCTTCGTGATCAGCGCGCGGAACGAGGGGAACTGGCGACGAGCAGCCTCGTTCTTCCGGCATCATCAACTACGGACGGACGGGGACCGGTACGACTACTTCTCATTTACAAAAAGCTGTTGTATTTCAGCTACAGCTTTATGAGTGAAATAGTCTTACCCCTTAATCATCCGCATTCGAGTAAGGAGACTATCATGAAGAGAATCCTGTTCCTGGCTGCGAGCGTTGCAATGGTTGCATCCTCCTCAGCTCTCGCCGCCGACGCGGTGGAATACATTCCGGAAGCTCCGGCTGCCGTTGAAATGCCGGCTGCCTTCAGCTGGAGCGGCCCCTACATCGGTCTGCACGGCGGATACGGCTGGGGCGATGGCGACGTAGATGGCCTTGCTGGTAGCGGCAACTTCGACGGCGGTCGCTTCGGTGGCTTTGTCGGCTACAACTGGCAGATGTCCAACGGCTTCGTCGCCGGTCTCGAAGGTGACATCAACTACGACTGGAACGAAGACGAGATCGGCACGACAGGCGTCGATGGCGAAACTGGCTTCTCCGGCTCCGTTCGTGGCCGCGTCGGCTATGCCATGGATCGCACGCTGATCTACGCAGCAGGTGGCTGGACGGCAACGAATGTCGAACTCAGTGGCGCCGGCGTCGATGAAAGCGATACAGCCCACGGCTGGACGCTGGGCGCAGGCATCGATCACGCCTTCACCGACAACGTCTTCGGTCGTCTGGAATATCGCTACAACGACTACAGCAACGCTGACCTTGGCGCTTTCGATGCGGACTTCGACCAGCACGTCGTCCAGGTGGGCATCGGTGTGAAGTTCTAATCCTCCCGGATCTCATGAAAAAGGGCCTCATCCGGGGCCCTTTTTTTATTGTCAGTGGCCATGGCTCCCGAACCAGGCAGCAGGTGACGACCCGACAGCGTCCGTCATTTCTGCCAGAAGTTGCTTCCTTGCTACAGACAACCACAGGCGACTCTTCTAGCCTTGGGGCATCGAATGGAGAATTTTGATGACCAAGACGTTTATGTTGAGCGTGGCCTTCGCGGCCGCTGTGTCCTCCCAAGTATTTGCCGCTGACGCGGTTGAAACGATCCCGCAAGCTCCTGTCGCCGTTGATGTTGCTTCGCCCTTCAGCTGGAGCGGCCCTTATCTTGGTCTGCATGGCGGCTATGGGTGGGGAGAGGTCAGCGACGGCGCAGGCGGCGAGGATGACTTCGATGGCGGCCGGTTTGGCGTGTTCGCCGGCTACAACTGGCAGATGGCCAACGGTTTCGTCGTCGGCGTCGAAGGCGACGTGAACTACGACTGGAACGAGAACGAGTACGACCTCGGTGGCGGCGCTACCGG
>DASYHX010000411.1:0-7154 GCA_035998065.1 Pseudorhizobium sp. | reverse complement strand
TGACCGGAAGACAGGATATGCAGCCCTAGGGGTGACGACGCTGTGGGAGGCTCTCCCGTTCGCAGTTCGGTTGCTAGGTCGCGGCCTCGCGCCGTTGGTCCATCCGCCGCCAAACGCCGCAGCAGATTCAGGACCTCTGCTATGGCGTCAGAATCATTCAGCGTGCGGTGAATACTGGCCGTGGTCTCGGTGCCGCCGAGGAAAATCGTCCAGGCGCCATCTTGCGCCGGTGGATTGGCCACAAGTCGAATATCTGCCAACAAGCCGGACAAGCGCACCCGCCCGCCGCCGTCAACGACAACGCTCATCTTGGGTGCAAGACCTCCAATGCCCCGGGCTCCCTCAGAGATTGCAGCAGCCATTGGGCGAGGATCAGCCGTTTCAGTGGGGTCAAGACCGGCGAAAGGAGGCACTTCCACCGCTAGACCTGTCCGAAGCGGTAGTTGTAGTTTGCGAACATCCCGAGCCAGTCTTGGCGCAGACAGGTTGTCAAGGCCCCGTATTTGCAGGTTACCACGTGCCGAGACATCCATAATCCCATTTCCGTGACGCAACGCAAGGTTACAGAGCTTTGTCAACTGCGCGGGATCAATCGAGTCCATCAGGGCGACTCGTGAGAGAAGTCCGTCTCCGGTTTGCATGGGCGCCGTCAGGCTGGGGCAGGCGCCGCGACGCATGTCTAGTGCATGTCTATCGAGTGACAGGGGCGTCATGCCGCCTCTCCGGCGCCGAGCATTTCCAACTCCTCGTGCACTGCATTCCTGCGCGGGTGCCAGAGTCCGCGGCGAAGCGCGGAACGGAATCGCTCGCCCATGTACCTCGCACCTTCGGGGTTTTGTGACAAAAGGAACGTTCGGACGGCGCTGTCGGCGACGTAAGCTTCATAGGTCGCCTCAATCAGTGAATGCGGGATTGCATGCGTGGTCTCGGCAAAACCAATCAGCCTATCCACTGCCTCCACCAGTTCAGAAGCACCGCGTGGTCCGTGCCTCATCTGTCCAGCGATGAACCGCGGATTTGTTGCACGCGCTCTCACAACCCGCGTAACGGCTTCCGAAAGGGACCTTGCTCTTGGGCGGTTGGGATCGGTCGTGTCAAGTGCGATGATGTCCGCCTTTCCGCCGAGTGCTGCGACAGCTGCCGAAAAGCCGCCAATGAAAGACACATCTGCAGAACCGTCGAGAAGATCGCGGCCAGGATCGTCACCTGTGTGGACCAGCAGATCGGCCTGACCGATGCGTTCAGCAAACTGCCCCAACGCTTCGCTGGCGTCGGCCACTTGGCCGGAAAAGGAATGCGTTGTAGCGTCCAGATACGACTGCCCCAGTTCCTCGCGCTCCTTCCATTCTCCGGTCGCCAGACGATCCTCTATGCCGGCACCATAAGTCCCAGGAGCTGAGCCAAAGATCCTCGCGGGCACAAGCCCTTGCCGCCTCGTCTCCTCAGCAAGTGGATTGTCTCCCGGCGCTTCCTCCCGGTTGGCGATTGCCCGCACTGCGGTATCGAGAAGCGCGATGAGGGCGGGGAACATGTCACGGAAGAGGCCAGAGATACGCAACGTCACGTCGACCCGTGGGCGCCCCAGTTGAGCGGGTGCCAAGATTTCCACTCCGGTCACGCGCCCGGTTGTCGTGTCATAAGCTGGTCGTGCGCCCATCAGTGCCAGGACCTGTGCCACCTCTTCGCCGCCGCTGCGGAGTGAGGCGCTTCCCCAGAGGTCGAAAACGAGGTTGCGGGGCCATTCGCCGTGATCTTGCAGGTATCGGCGCAGCACTTCTTCGGCAGCTCTCTTGCCCAGGTCGAACGCCGTTGGCGTGGGGAGGGTGCGGGGATCGTTGGCATACAGGTTGCGTCCCGTGGGCATGACGTCCCTCCGCCCACGGGCGGGGGCTCCGGAGGGACCTGGCCGAACATGCTTGCCGTCCAATGCCGCAAGCAGTGCCTCCCGTTCAGCGCTTGCGCTTGCCAAGCGAGCTACGTCCGTATCATTTGGCGCTGCCAGCCCGTAGATGTGCTGGCCGTCTTTGATCGAGAAATCTTTGAGGTCGCAGAGGAAGGCATCAATACGTGCAAGAGCGGTGTCGGGATCGTCGTCGGGGGAAAGGCCGGCTTCATCTGCCAGTCCTACCTCCTGTGCGGTTTCTACGATCAGCTTCGCCAGCCGATCCCGCCGCCGGCGGTCTAGACCATCGGCCTGAGCATATTCATCAACCAGGAGCTCCAGCCTCTTCTGGCTCTCCGAGAGCCCGGCATTGGTCAGCACCGGCGGCAGGTGCCCGATGGTGACAGCGCCGATGCGTCTTTTCGCCACCGCCGCTTCACCCGGGTTTGAGACGATGAATGGGTAAATGACCGGAAGTCCGCCAACGATGATTTCGGGAAAGCACTCCTTCGACAGGGCTACAGTCTTCCCGGGTAACCATTCTAGCGTTCCATGGGCACCGACATGCACGATGGCATGTACTCCCACCATCTCGCGCAGCCATACGCCGAAGGCCAGCAGGGCATGGCGCGGCGGAAGGCTCGGGTCATGATACTCCGCCCGCCGGTCAGCGGTGCGACCGCGATCAGGTGCCAGGGCAACAGTAACATTTCCAAACGTTGCTGCGCAAAAGCAAAATCTTTCGCGATGGAGCTCTGCGTCCCGGCACGGGGCTCCCCATGCAGCGCGTACCGCCGCCGAAGCATTGGAGGGAAGCCCTTCGAACCAAGTGCTGTACCGATCAAGCTCAAGAGCCCCTTGTCGCTCTTCAAGGCGATCAAGAAGATGCCGAGGATCCTGGGGTACATCCGCGATGGTGTAGCCGGATGCTGCCAAATCCTTCAGCATCGCAAGCACGCTTTGCGGCACATCCAGCCCGACTGCATAGCCCGTGCGGCCCGGTGCGTTTGGGTAGTCCGGCATCAAGATCGCGACCTTGCGTTCCGCGCGGGGTGTCTTCTGCATACGAAGGAAGCGCAAGATTCGCTCAACCACATGCTCGATCCGGTCAGGCTCCGGATGGTTGACGAGCCGGTTCGAGGCATCTTGTCGCTTGAACGAGATTGGTCCAAGGAGGAGCCTGCCATCGAGTTCGGGAAGTACGACGTGCATCGCGAGGTCCGAAGGCCCGAGACCACGCTGACTTTCCTTCCAGCCATTGTGCTCGGTGATTGCCACGATCAACTGGAAGACGGGGATGCCCCATCGATCGAAGACAGTGTCCTGGCTCGTGTCGGTGCCTGCGGCAAATGCAGTTGTGGACAATATCGCGTCAGGAGCGAGGTCGGCCAAAGCTGCCTCGACGAATTGCAGCGAGTGAGCCTCCTTCAGACTGCCGATGAAGACAGGAACGGGCGCAAGTCCGTGCGCTGCGAGAGCCGTGAACAAGGCGTCGATCGGTGCCACGTCGTCTGCCAGGAGCATCGATCGGTAAAAGAGGATCGGCAGGCGTGGTGCGTTAAGGGGAGCCTCCTGCAGCAACTCCTCCAGGTTCGTGATGCCTCTGGCGGGATGATAGTATCCCGCCTTTGGCATGGCCTGTGCAGGGAGAAACTTGAGGGCCTGGCCTCTGGAAAGAGCGTCTAACCGACTGGCCAGCAGGACCATGTTTTCTCGTCCGCCCTCCCGGAAGCAGGATAGAACAGCTGTAAGTTCATGGTCATCGACCGTCGAGGCTGCGGCCAGACGTTCGTCTCGAATGCTGCACTCGCCTGGCAAAAGTATCAGTTTTTTGTTCTCTGTCCTGGCGAGATGGGCGAGTTGCTCCACGCCGTACTGCCAGCGGTCATAGCCGCCCAGGATCCTGACCAGAATCAGCTTCGCATGCACAGCCGTCTTTTCCAGCCAAAGATCTACCGACATCGGATGGCGGAGATCAGTGAGGTTTGCTGTACTGAGAGAGGTTCCTCCTGAAGCCGACCAGTTGGACGCGATGCTCTTGAGATCGCTGCTCGAAAACGACAGCACCACCACATCAGCCGGCGCCTGGTTGAGGTCAACCGGCTCGATGAGGTCGTCGAGGGACGACGATGTGGTGGCAAGTATGTGCATGCTGTTCTCAGACCTTCAGGCGGCCAGCATCTTCTCTATCGCCGATTTGTCTATGCCTTTTTCGCCGATCACGACGAGGCGGGTCTGGCGTGGTTCCCCAGGCGCCCAAGCACGATCAAAATAATGGTTCACGCGCGAGCCTACAGCCTGAACCTGCAAGCGCATCGGCTTGTTCGCGACGTCCACGAAGCCCTTAACGCGCAGGACATTCTCTGACTCGGCGGTTGCTGCAATGCGCTTTGCAAGTTCCTCTGCGTTGGCGACGGCAGGAAGGCTCACCACAAAGCTATCGAAGTCATCGTGGTCGTGGTCGAGTTCGTCGTCATGATGCGTTTTACGGTTTTCGATGTCATCCTCAACCGCGAGCCCAAGCCCAATAAGGATAGCTGGATCGACGATGCCATTGGCAGCTGGAACAAGTTTCACGGCGCGCGGCAGATGCGCCGCCACGCGGTCTTTCGCCAGAGCCAGTGCATCGGGGTCGAGCAAGTCGGTCTTGGTAAGCACGATCAGGTCGGCGCAGGCGATCTGGTCTTCGAAAACTTCTTCCACCGGATCGTCGTGATCGATCGACCCGTCGGCTTGTCGCTGTGCTTCGAGAGCGTCATGGTCGTTAGCCACTCGGCCTTCGGCCAAGGCCGCGCCGTCCACGACAGCCACGACAGCGTCTACCGTCACGCGTGCCTTCACCGCCGGCCATTGAAAGGCTTGAACGAGGGGCTTTGGCAGAGCAAGGCCCGAAGTTTCAATAAGGATGTGATCCACGAGCGGCACGCGGCTCAGGATCTGGTCGATTGCCGGAACAAAATCATCTGCCACCGTGCAGCAGATGCAGCCATTGGCAAGCTCGATGATATTGTCGTCTGGACAACTTTCGATGCCGCAGCCCTTCAGCACCTCGCCATCGACTCCGACATCACCAAATTCGTTGACGATGATCGCAAGGCGTTTGCCTGAAAGGTTCTCGATCAGGTTTCGGATCAGTGTGGTCTTTCCTGCTCCAAGGAAGCCGGTCACAACTGTACAGGGCACACGATCGAAGGTCACGGTCATTCGGGCAAATCCTCATGGTGGTGAAAAGGTGGGATGCGCGCAGTCATGCCCTTGCCTCGTAGGCATGAGGGGCGACCACGTAGCGGCAGGAAGCCGCGCTCATCCTGGGCAAGCATCATCGCACCGGTGACGATGTCGGTGACGTTTTCCACGCTCAGGTGGCCAAAGACGTAGGACCATCCGGAGCGGTGGTTGAAGGCGGCACTCGGGCTTTTCTCGCAATTCGCGAGGCAGGTTACGGGCTTTACGGAGAGCGGCAGATCCGTCGTTGCCTCGCACAGCGCCTGGATCAGCTTGATTCCCGGTCGGGAACCATCATCGGACGCTGCGCGGCAGTTCGTGCACACGAAGATCGTGACCTCGGGATCATTGTCGGATAGTCCGTCACTCAATGCCGCGTTCCAACCTAAATCAACGTGGGGCGCGGAGGCAGCCGCAGATGCGTCTACCATCGTGATCAGTCGCTTCCTCCGAGGCACCCCGCCCGGCAAAGCACAGCATCTCGACGGCAGGTCTCCTGGCTCGCGGGTCGTTGCTCTCAGACCAGCCTTCCCGGGCGTGCGCCCAGTGGCCTTCTGGCTGAAGCTATCCGCTTACAGTTGCGGGGGCAGCCGCGGCATTGAACCTAGTGGATCGCACCGCATTCCCTTTTCGTCCTTCCCGTTGCCGGAAAAGAACCGTCTGGACTTCAGTAAGCCCGGGCGCCGGTTCGTGTCAATGCGCTGTCAAGGCGGATTGCTCTCAGGAACGATTGGGGTATAGTGCCGGGGTCGTCGGTGCCCGAGAGGGCGAGAGGGAATGCGGTGAGACTGGAAGGTCAATTCCGTGGCTGCCCCCGCAACTGTAGGCGGAGAGCTTCGCTCCCATTTGCCACTGGAGAAATCCGGGAAGGCGGGAGAAAGCGTCTGATCCGCGAGCCAGGAGACCTGCCGGCGCGTTGGTGAAATGCTATGCCCTCGGGTGGAGGGCGAAAGGAAGCAAGATGACGACGAAGACGGCAGCCAGTGCACTCGGTGCCTCCACATCCAAGATCATTCCCCTCAGTATGACGGCCCTGCTCGGCTTATTTGTCGTAGGCTTTGTCGGCTTCTCTCATATGGAAGTCGTCCACAATGCCGCGCACGATTCGCGCCATTCGCTCGCCTTTCCCTGCCACTGAGGAAATCAACATGTTCTTGTTTCGCAACATCGTCCTTGCGGCGGTGATCGCCGGGCTTGTGTCCGGATTCGTCCTCACCGTGCTGCAGAGCTACGCCACGACTCCGCTTATCCTTCACGCAGAAGCCTTTGAAGGCGATGGCGAGGAGGCTGGGCATTCCCACTCCCATGCCCATGATGAAGGTACGCCTGCACATGATCACGGGGAAGATGGCTGGATGCCAGCTGACGGCGCGGAGCGTTTTGTCTACACGGCGGCTTCGAATATGCTTGCTGGCATCGGCTTCGCTCTCATCTTACTTACGGCCGCAGAGGCATTGGGAACGTTGAATGGATGGAGAAGCGGCCTGATGTTTGGCCTCGCCGGCTTCCTCGCCTTCAGCTTGGCGCCGGGGCTCGGCCTCCCGCCCGAACTCCCCGGGATGCCCGCGGCCGATCTGACCGCGCGGCAGGTGTGGTGGGTGTCGACTGCACTCTTGACCGCGATCGGGCTCGGTCTGCTAACATATACGAGAACACCGGCCCTTGCGGTTCTCGCCGTTGTCTTGCTTGTCGCTCCGCATCTTTGGGGTGCGCCCTTGCCGGTGAGCCACGATACGGCTGTGCCATTCGACCTCCATGCACGTTTCGTGGCTGCAGTCTTCGCCACCAGTCTGATTTTTTGGGCGCTGCTTGGCGCAATCGCGGGCGCGCTGCGAGCTCGACTCCGCAGTGGAGAGGAAACCTATACCAGCGGCGCAGCTGAGCCCGTCCGGTGAAGCAGGTAGACCAAAAAACCGAGGAACGTCATCGCGCCAAGATGGCGAACCGCAAGGCGGTTCAGGATGCGGAGGTGGCGGAGAAGACCCTAGAGAAGGGTCTTCTCATGGTCCATACCGGCACGGGGAAGGGCAAGTCGACTGCAGCCTTC
>DASYHX010000400.1:0-3298 GCA_035998065.1 Pseudorhizobium sp. | reverse complement strand
GGCACCGCGGCGGAAGTGACGCCAGTCAGCGAGATCGGCGAGTTCAAGTTCGCACCGGGCGAGGGCTGCCGTACATTGATCGACGCCTATGCAGCGGAAGTGCAACCCAAGCGGGCCGCCGCGGAGTAATCTGCCCCCACTACCTGCTTCGAAAAGCCGGGTTCATGCCCGGCTTTTTCATGTCCAGCGTTGCCGGGCGGCATCGTCTTCCGGCTTGGCCTCGACCCACTCCGTGCCGGCAGCAGTCTCCTCCTGTTTCCAGAAGGGGGCGTCGGTCTTGAGATAGTCCATCAGGAACTGTGCGCCATCGAAGGCAGCTTGCCGATGGGAGGCCAGGGTCATGACCTGCATGATCGGTTCGCCAGGCAGCAAGCGACCATGGCGATGCACAATGCTGGCATCGAGCAAGGCGAAGCGTTTTATGGCTTCCGCGCGCAGGGTGGCGATCTCGTTTTCGGCCAGCTCGACATAGCATTCGAGGATCAGGGCGGTGATAGGCCGATCCGGTGTAGAGCGGACGATGCCGGTGAAGGTCACGGCGGCACCGGCGCTGTCGCTTTGCGCGAGAAATGCGTTGCTGAGCGCGCCGGGGTCAAAGGGGGCGCCGGTGATGGTGACGCTCATCTCACCCGCCCGTCATGGGGGGCAGAATGGCGATGGTCGAGGCTCCGGCGATCGGTGCGTCGTGCGGCTGGATCCGAGCGTCGAGCGAAACTTTGAACTGCGCAGGGTTGGCGAGGGCGAGCGCAAGGGCTTCATCCTGGTTGGCGAGCCAATTGAGAAGGTCTGCAATGGTGGTCACACTCGGAGGCGGTGTTACCTCTTCTTCCCCGCGATTGAGGCGTTCGCGGAGCCACGCGAAATAGAGGATTTTCACTTCGCGGTTTCCGAAAGGTGCGGCCAAGCGGAGCGGAAATAGTCGATCCCGGTCCAGAGAGTCAAAATGCCGGCGAGCCAAAGCAAGGCGTCGCTGAGCAGCCAGATGGCGGGGAAAACACCTTCGAGCAGCACCACGGCGAGGGCAACCAGTTGAATGGTGGTCTTCCACTTAGCGAGGTTCGTCACGTGGAGAACGACTTGGGCATTGCCCAAAAACTCGCGCAGGCCGGGGATGAAAAGCTCGCGGAAGAGGATGGCCACGACAGGGATCATATCCAGGGCCGAGAAGCTACCATCCCAGGCGAGCGCCGTAACGAGAATACCAACCAGCATCTTGTCAGCGATTGGATCAAGCATGCGCCCGAGCGGGGAGCCCTGGTCCCAGGCCCGTGCTAGATAGCCGTCGACCCAGTCGGATGCCGCTGCGACCACATAGAGCACGAGTGCGATGAGCCGCAGGATGGGGTCATCCGCCATCACCAACGCAACGATCGGAATGATCGCCAATATACGGGCGATGGTGATCTGATTGGGGATAAGCAGCAGCGGGTTTTGGGCCATGGACCGACAGAACAGGATGGATGTTTGGGGGTCAAGCCGCTGCGGCGCTGTTGGTTGCTTCTCTCGCTCGCCCCGACCTTAGAAGTAACCCCCGCCCCGACCCTCCCCCTGAGAGGGGGAAGGAGGAGGGTGTTGCCGGCGGGAGCTAGGCGACGGCCCTGCTGGTGACAGAGCGGCGTCGCTCGACGGCGCGGGCGAGATCCTCCAGAGCGGTGACTGTGGTATTCCAGTCGATGCAACCATCGGTGATGGACTGGCCGTAGACTAGATCTTGGCCAGGCACGAGGTCCTGCCGTCCGGCGACCAGGTTAGATTCTACCATTACGCCGATGATGCGGCGCTCACCTGCGGTCAGTTGCCGGCCGACATCCGCCAGCACTAGGGGCTGGTTCTCGGGCTTCTTGCTGGAGTTAGCGTGGCTCGCATCGATCATAATGGCCGGGTTCACTCCCGCCTTTCCGGCTGCAGCGGCGGCAGCTTCGACGCTGGCGGCATCGTAGTTGGTCGTTTTGCCGCCGCGCAGAATAATGTGGCAGTCAGGATTGCCACTGGTCGCTGCGATCGCCGAGCGACCGTCCTTGGTGACGGCCATGAAATGATGCGGCTGACCGGCTGAGCTGACCGCGTCGAGGGCGATCTTCACATTCCCATCGGTGCCGTTCTTGAACCCGACGGGACAGGAGAGGCCCGATGCCAGTTCACGGTGGATCTGCGACTCGGTGGTCCGTGCGCCAATGGCGGCCCAACTGACGAGGTCGGCAATGTATTGCGGGGTGGTCATGTCGAGGAATTCGCAGGCAGCGGGCAGGCCCAGATTACTAATCTGGAGGAGCAGGTCGCGGGCGATATGAAGACCTTGATCAATGGCGAAACTGCCGTCGAGATTGGGGTCGTTGATAAGACCTTTCCAGCCAACGGTGGTCCGGGGTTTTTCGAAATATACCCGCATGATGATCTCCAGCCGGTCGCCCAGGGACTTGCGCAGCACCACTAGGCGCTTGGCATAGTCCAGCGCCGCGGCGGGATCATGGATAGAGCAGGGGCCGACAACCACCGCCAGCCGATCATCCTGGCCGGTGATGATATTGTGGAAGTCGTGACGTGCGGCGATTACGGTGCGGGTCGCGACGTCGGTGCGCGGATGGGTTCGCATGACCTCGATAGGGGTGGTCAGCGGTTTTATTTCGGTGATGCGCAGGTCGTCAGTGGATTTGAGCATTGGAGGTCTCCTCGGGATTTTTCCTGGGGAGGCGGCCACAAAAAAGCCGCCTCGGAGGTCGGGCGGCGGGCTTCGGGTTTGGTCTTATCGTGTGAGATCAGATCAAGCGCGCGGTAGCCTCCGCCGGGAGCGGATAGCTAAAATACCAAAACGAGAAGGTCGCGACGGTGATCATGGCAGAAGCATAGCGGGAGATCAGATGGATTGTCGAGTCTTGGTTCACTCGAAAATTTTGCCCCCGCCTGACCTCTCCCCGGGAGGGGCAGGACGCGGGCTCCACTCTGTGGCCGATGGAGCTCGTTAGCGGCTGGCGTTGAAGTGGTCGTAGATCAGCTGGGCCATGGCGCTGGAGATGCCCGGGACGGCTTCGAGATCGTTGAGGCTGGCACGGCCGACGGCCTTGGCTGAGCCGAAGTGGTTGAGCAGGGCACGCTTACGGGTGGGGCCAATGCCTTCGATCTCGTCGAGCGGGTTCTTGATCTGCTCCTTTTTGCGGCGGGCCCGGTGCGTGCCGATGGCAAAGCGGTGGGCTTCGTCGCGCAGGCGCTGCACATAGTAGAGCACCGGGTCACGATGGGGCAGCATGAAAGGCTCCTTGCCCTCCATGTGGAATTTCTCGCGACCGGCGTCGCGATCCTC
>DASYHX010000293.1:0-3503 GCA_035998065.1 Pseudorhizobium sp. | reverse complement strand
GCGCGGCGTATCACAATCTCTGGCTGCACTCTTTCCTCCGAAGCCGAATCCGTTGATGCTGCAGACAGCATTCCTTCTAAGGATTTTCACGGATGACACAACGAACAGCCCACTGGATCCTCTGCTGCCTCCTGATGTGGGCTGTCGCGTCCCCATCGGAAGCGCGCGACGCCATCGCATTTTCACAGGCGCCAGAGATGAGTAGCGGCCACTGTGTGGGCGGCAGCGTCCGGGAGGCGCTAGACTGTGCCAAGAAGCAGTGCATAGACGGCGGCGGCACGAACGAGGACTGCCTGGAAACGACCGCCTGTTTTCCGGCCGGATGGTCGGTGGACATCTTCGTGCAGCAGCGGGATGGGCCGCACTGGCACGAGGTTCACTGCGGCTTTGACAGCCGCGAAGGAGCGCTGCAGGTGGTCGATGCCGTCTGCAACCGAACCCGCCGAAGCGACCTGATTGAGTGCAGCGCCGTCCGAATCCTCGATGAGCAGGGAAAGGAACATGAGCTTCCCGAGCTTCAGTAGCGGCTATCGAGGCAAAGTCTTTTCCAGCACCACCGCCGGCAGGCCGGAGTTCGGACCGCCCCACTCTTCCATGCGATCAACTTCTGCGAAGCCTAGGCGTTCGTAGAAGGAGATGGCACGAAGGTTCTGCAACGCCACCTCAACGCGGCAGATTTCCGCATCTGGAAAACAGGTCTCGATCTCGGCGAAGATGTCCCGTCCGATACCCTGGCCCTGGCAGGAGGGTTTGACATAAAGCTGATGCAGCATCACCGTCTTTTCCATCTTCGGGTATGTTGCGGCGTAACCTATGCCGCCAAGGTCCCTGCCACTGTCAGCGACGAGAAACTCGCCGTCCTTCTTGCCGATTCGGCTGCGGATGGCTGACGGCGAATGCCAATCCGTGATCAGCTGCGTCACCTTGCGTGCGCCGTAGAAGGGGTCGTAGGTGGCGTGAAACGTCTCGCTGAGGAGAGCGCGGATCTTCTCCACGTCCTCCTCCCCAGCCGTACGGACGAAGTAGACCATCGGCCTACTCCTCGATGCCCAGCTTCGCCTTCACCAGTGCCTGAACCGCCTGAGGGTTGGCCTTGCCGCCGGTCGCCTTCATCACCTGTCCGACGAACCAGCCGGCGAGCGCAGGCTTTGCCTGTGCCTTGGCGACTTGGTCTGGATTGGCGGTGATGATCTCATCGACGGCCGCTTCGATGGCACCGGTGTCGGTCACCTGCTTCATGCCGCGGCTTTCGACGATTTCGGCCGGGTCGCCACCTTCGTTCCAAACGATCTCGAAGAGGTCCTTGGCGATTTTGCCAGAGATCGTCCCCGACTTGATCAGGTCGATGATACCACCCAGTTGATCCGGAGAAACAGGAGTCTCTTCAATGTCCTTGCCGGCTTTGTTCAAGGCACCCAGCAAGTCGTTGATAACCCAGTTGGCAGCCGTTTTGCCGTCGCGTCCCGCGGCCACCGCCTCAAAGTAGTCGGCGATCGCTTTCTCCGACACGAGGACGGAAGCATCGTAGACGGAAAGACCAAGCTCACGGACAAAGCGCTCCTTCTTGTCGTCCGGCAGCTCCGGCAGGTGTTCCTTCAGCGCCTCCACGAACGCATCGTCGAATTCGAGCGGCAGGAGGTCCGGGTCGGGGAAATAGCGATAGTCGTGCGCTTCTTCCTTGGACCGCATCGAGCGCGTTTCACCCTTGGCCGGATCGAAGAGCCGTGTCTCCTGATCGATGGTGCCACCGTCCTCAAGGATGCCGATCTGGCGACGGGCTTCATATTCGATCGCCTGGCCGATGAACCGGATCGAGTTGACGTTCTTGATTTCGCAACGGGTGCCGAAAGCCTCACCGGGGCGACGAACCGAGACGTTGACGTCAGCGCGCATGGAACCCTCGTCCATGTTGCCGTCGCAGGTCCCGAGGTAGCGCACGATCGCGCGCAGCTTTGTCATATATGCCTTTGCTTCGTCCGAGGATCGCATGTCGGGCTTGGAAACGATTTCCATGAGCGCCACACCCGAACGGTTGAGGTCGACGAAGGACATGGTCGGGTGCTGATCGTGCATCGACTTTCCCGCATCTTGCTCGAGGTGCAAGCGCTCGATCCCGATCTCCACATCCTCGAACTGCCCTTGCCGATCAGGCCCGAGCGAAATCACGATCTTGCCCTCGCCGACGATCGGATCCTTGAACTGCGAGATCTGATAGCCCTGCGGCAGGTCGGGGTAGAAGTAGTTCTTGCGGTCGAATACAGACCGTTTGTTGATCTTCGCCTTCAGCCCCAGCCCGGTACGAACCGCCTGCCGAACGCATTCCTCGTTGATGACCGGAAGCATGCCGGGCATGGCGGCATCGACGAGAGACACGTTGGCGTTCGGCTCCTTGCCGAACTCGGTCGAGGCGCCGGAAAAAAGCTTCGACTTCGACAGGACCTGGGCATGGACCTCCATCCCCACGATGACTTCCCAGTCACCGGTGGCACCGGGGATGAAGCGCTTTGGGTCAGGCGTGCGGACATCGACAATGGTCATGAAAGGCTCTTCTGATCGTCTTGTGAGGGTGATCTGTGAGGTAGAACAAATGCCGATGGGGTGCAAGCACACGCCTGCGCAACTCCAGTCACTGCTAGCGGATGCAGCGAACCCTTAATCCAAACATGCCATGGTTGAACAATGCCATCGCCCGATCTTTTAACAATCCTTCTGATCTATCTCTTCCTCAACGTCACCGTGTTCTCAATCTACTGGTGGGACAAGCACGCAGCCATCGAGGGTCTGTGGCGGGTACGAGAACGCACGCTACTGACGGCTGCCTTTCTGGGCGGTAGCCTCGGCGCCATCCTGGCACAGCGGTTGCTGCGTCATAAGACGCGCAAGGAGCCGTTTCGAACCATTTTAGCACTCATCGCGTCGCTCCATGTCTTCCTGCTCACCTTCCTGGCCGGCCTCTGGCTGCTGGCTCCCGGAGACATGGCTGCCTTGCTGCGCTTCCTAACCGATCATCGAGCCGGACCGTAACCTTCCACCGAATCCTCCACCAGGACCTTGGAAAGGCCAACCGACTGAACCTCCTGATCCAGTTTAGGCGAGTATGCCGCTGACAACCAGTTTATGCGATAGCCGTGCTTTGCGAAGAACCCGATAGCCTGTTCGTTGAGAGCATGAGTCTCCACTCGTGCAACTTCTAGACCCTGGCGCAGGATTTCCGTCTCCAGCGCTGCAAGCAGCGCGCTCCCAAGGCTCTGATGCTGGTAGAGCGGATCGATCCAGAAGTCGGTGATCAGTTCATCCAGCTTCTCGCGGGCCGCCCAACCGCATAGATTCCCTCCATGCTCGATGACAGTCACCGTGAGCCATGATGCGCTGGTGAAGTTGAGAAAAGCCGTGCGTGCACTGGCGCGCATGTCCACCAGTCCACCGATGGAGGACATGGCATTCTCCCATGAGCGAAAGCCGACCTCCGCCAGTATGCCGACCTCATATTCACGGGCATTGCG
>DASYHX010000388.1:0-18964 GCA_035998065.1 Pseudorhizobium sp. | reverse complement strand
CGCGAATTCCTTGGAACCTCGGCGCTGTTCCTCGCAACCGCACTGACAGGAGTGCCCTCCATGAGCAAAGCCGCCACGCAGCCCACGGCCAAGCCGCTGGACTACCGCGATAATCCCTTCACGCTGGTCTATGACGGTGCGCTCACGAAGAATGAGCCCGGCAAGGTCAACATCCATCCTTCCAGCTACAAGCTGCACAGGCTCGACATCGTGGCCAATGTCTACACGCCTGCGGGTTACGATCCGGCCCGGTCCTATGCGGCGATCGTGGTCGCTCACCCCAATGGCGGAGTGAAGGAACAGACCGCCGGCCTATATGCCCAGCATCTGGCCGAGCGCGGGTTCATCGCGATCGCTATGGACGCGGCTTACCAGGGCGGCAGCGGCGGTGCCCCGCGCAGCGTCGACAAGCCTGCCTACCGCATCGAGGACATCCACAGCGCTGCGGACTTCATCTCCGGCTTCCCGGGCGTCGATGCCGATCGCCTCGGCCTCTACGGTATCTGCGGTGGCGGCGGCTATTCGCTGGCGGCTGCCAAGACGGACAAGCGCTTCAAGGCGGTCGCAACCCTGAGCATGTTCAACTCGGGCCGCGTGCGCCGCAATGGCTTCCATGATAGCCAGATCGCCACGATCCAGCAGCGTCTCTCGCAGGCATCCGCTGCACGCGCGCAGGAAGCGAAAGGCGGTGCCGTGCTTTACTCCGGCGACGCCGACCTAACTGACGCCCAGATCGCGGCGCTGCCCTTTGATCTCTATCGCGACGGCTACCACTATTACTGGCGCACCAACGCGCATCCGGGCTCGACCTTCAAATACACCACCAGCAGCCTCATGGACCTGATGCGCTGGGACGCAACCGACGAGATCGCGTTGATCGACGTGCCACTGCTGATGATGGCGGGCAGCCAAGCCGATACCCTCCACATGACCGAGGACGCATTCCCGAAGGCAACCGGCACCAGCGACAAGGAATTCTTCAAGATCCCGGGCGCGCGGCACATCGAGACCTACTGGGTGCCCGAATATGTCGAGATCGCGCTCGGCAAGCTGGTACCGTTCTTTTCACGCACATTGGGCACTTGAGAAAAGCCACCGTCCCGCAGCCTGCGTTCCTGCCCACCGGCTGCATCATATTTTCGCGAAGGATAGGATGACGGGTATGAAGATGTTCATGCACAGCCTGATAGGCATATCAGGCACTATGCTCGGTTTAGGGATACCGACTCTGATCCAGGCTCAGACACCCGCAGCGAATGCCACCGACACACCGTCGCGTGCGCAGCAACTGATGGGCGACGTCGCCCCCAAGCTGGCCGAGTTGACGGACGAGGTCCTGCTTGGTGACGTGTGGGAACGGCCGGGCCTGGCCAAACGGGACCGCAGCCTCGTCACCGTCGCCGCACTGATTGCCCTAAACCGCCCGGAGCAATTGCGGTCACACATGCAACTGGCGCGCACCAATGGGGTCACCGAGACCGAGATCGTGGAGGCAATCACCCAGCTTGCCTTCTACTCAGGCTGGCCCAACGCGATCACCGCCGTCGGCGTTGCCCGTGAGGTGTTCCACCCCAAGAGCGAGGCTGAGTGATGCGCCGCGCAAGCAAGGCCGCAATGGCAATTGGTGTCGCCTGCTTACCGTTGCCAGCTGTGGCAGGTGACGACAAGGCGGCCACGCCCGGCGTCTCGGTGATCCGGGAAGGCTCGTCCGAGAAATCGATGGGTGCGGCCGCGAACTTCACCTGGACCGCGCAAGTGGAGGGCCGTTTCCAGCGCGAAGCGCCCGCCCGTATCGGCGGCGGGACCGTTACCTTCGCTCCCGGCGCCCATACCGCATGGCACACGCATCCGCTCGGCCAGACACTCATTGTCATGCGTGGCCATGGATTCGTGCAGCAGTGGGGCCAGCCTGCGGAGCGGTTCGGGCCGGGCGACGTCGTTTGGATCGGTCCTGGCATCAAGCACTGGCACGGCGCAGGGCCGGATGAAGCAATGACTCACGTCGCGCTGGCGGAAAGCAGTAACGGCCAGTCGGTGACATGGGGCGAGCTTGTCAGCGATGTGCAGTACGCAGACGCGGTCGGCCATCAGCCACGATAGCGCAAGGTCTCCACGAACAGCGCGAAGGCCGGCGATGCGTGCCGACGGCTGGGATAATAGAGGTGGTAGCCCGGGAAAGGACCGCACCAGTCGTCCATCACCCGGATCAGCTGGCCATTTTCGATATAGGACAGCACTTGATCTTCCGGGAGATAGGTGAGGCCCAGCCCGTCAAGGGCGGAATTCAATCGCAGACTGATATTGTTGAAGACCAGCTGCCCTTCGATGCGGACGTTGACCTCATGGCCGTCCTTGTCGAGATCCCATGGGAAGATGCCGCCATAGGTAGGCAGCCGAATGCCGATGCAGTTGTGGCCGGTCAGATCTTGCGGCGAACGGGGCACCGGGTAACGCGTGAAATAATCTGGCGAACCAACGACAGCCATGCGCAGGTCAGGACCAATGCGCACCGCAATCATGTCCTTGGCCACCTGGTCGCCCAGGCGCACGCCTGCATCATAGCCCTGGGCGACGATATCGATCAGGCCATGATCGACCACAATCTCAACGCTGACGTCGGGATTGTCGGGCAGGAGCTTACGCAGAGCGGGTTGCAGGACGGAAATAGCTGCATGCTCGCCGGCGTTGATGCGGATCTTGCCCGACGGCTTGTCGCGCAATTGGCTCAGCGAGGCGAGCTCCTGCGCGATTTCTTCAAAACGCGGGGCTACTGTGTCGAACAGACGGTGCCCCGCCTCGGTCGGTGAGACGCTGCGGGTTGTCCGTGTCAGCAGACGCAGGCCCAGTCGCTCCTCGAGTCCCCGGATCGTCTGGCTGAGCGCCGATTGCGAAACACCCAGTTGAGCCGCTGCGCGCGTGAAGCTGCGCTCGCGCGCCACCATCACGAAGGCGGCCAGCTCATTATAGTTCTCGCCGGCCATTGATTAGATCACCTTATAGCGACATGCCGATTATGGCGTCTAATCGCATTCCAGTGCTTGGGCTATATCCAATCCGACAATTCCCTGTGCTGCCTGCGCCCGGTTGCCGGACAGCCTGATGTGAGCTTCGGACCGACCTCGCCATGATGCAGCGCCTTCCCTCCTCCGGCGAACCGCACAAGAGCGCCATATTGGCGATCATCCTTGTGAGCTATGTGATGATCGTCCTCGACATCTCGGTCGTGCTGACCGGCCTGCCCAAAATACGCGAGCAGCTCGGCTTCAGCGAGACTAACCTCGCCTGGGTCCAAAGCGCCTACACGCTGACCTTCGGAGGCTTCATGCTGCTCGGCGCGCGCGCCGGAGATATTCTCGGGCGACGACGAATGTTCGTGACCGGCCTTGCCATCTTCACGCTGGCCTCGCTGGCGATCGGCGCATCGCCTTCGGCCACATGGATGCTGACCTGGCGTGCGATCCAGGGCTTTGGTGCCGCCGTGCTGGCGCCTTCGACCCTCGCATTGCTGCAGACCAATTTCGCCGAAGGCTATGAGCGCACCCGTGCAGTTTCCTATTATGCAGCGGCGGCCGGCGCCTCGGCTACGGTCGGGCTGGTGCTCGGCGGCGTGCTCGCTGAATGGGTGTCCTGGCGCGCCGGGTTCTACGTCAACCTTCCGGTCGGCATAGGCCTTATCATCGCATCCTATCGCTATATCGAGGAGACGCCTAAGCACGTGGGGCGCTTCGATCTGCTTGGCGCCCTCACGTCGACGCTGGGCATCGGCGGCCTCGTCTTCGGCTTCATCCGGTCCGCGCAAAGTGGTTGGAGTGATCCGGTCCCAATCCTGTCGATTGCCTCAGCGGTCCTGTTGATCGTGCTGTTCGTCATGATCGAGCGGCGTGCCGCCCAACCGATCCTGCCGCTTAACCTGTTTTCCAGCCGGGTGCGTTCAGGCGCTTATGCTGCGCGGGTGCTTTATCTTGGCGCCATGGTCGGCTTCTTCTTTTTCACGACCCTCTACCTGCAGACCGTGAAGGGCTATGGTCCGGCAAAAGGCGGCCTCGCGTTCGTCCCGGCAACCATCCTCCATGTGCCGTTCGCCATCGCATTTCCCCGACTGATCAAGACGTTCAGCGCCAACCGCCTGATGGTCGTGGGCATCGTCATGGGCATGGCAGGCATGGCGTGGCTCAGCTTTGCAACCGCAGGTTCGCCCTACATCACCGCGGTCGCACTGCCGATGCTGCTGATCGGCGTGAGCCAGGGCCTGACGCTCAGCCCGCTGACGTCCGCTGGCGTGGCCGGCGTGGCCCCTGCGAATGCCGGCGCGGCATCGGGCGCGGTCAACGTCGCACACCAGATTGGCAGTTCGGTGGGCCTCAGCATCTTGGTCGCGGTTGCCGGCGTCGCGAGCGCCGGCCTTCAGGGCCAAGCCTTTGCCGTCAGGCGCATTGGCGCCGCGTTCGACACTGGGACGGTGATGCTGGCTCTCGCCTTGCTAGTGGTGCTCACCACGATCGTCGCCGCAGACAGAGTTTCACAAAACAGGCCCTTGGGCGCCACCGGCGCCGCTTGAACGAAAGGCATATCCCATGTCCCAGTCCGTTCCCCACGTTACGCTGAACAACGGCGTCGACATGCCGAGCCTCGGCTTCGGCGTCTTCCAGGTTCCCGACCCGGCAGAGTGCGAGCGCAGTGTGCGTGATGCCATCGATGTCGGCTACCGCCTGCTCGACACGGCCACCTCCTACGGCAATGAAGAAGCCGTCGGGCATGCCATCCGTAACCACGGCATCGACCGCAGCGAGCTGTTCGTTACCACCAAGCTGTGGATCGAGGACGCCAGCTATGACGGCGCGAAGGCGGCGTTCGAGCGCTCGCTCAACAAGCTGCAACTCGATTATCTCGACCTTTGGCTGATCCATCAGCCCTACGGCGACGTCTACGGCGCATGGCGAGCGATGCAGGAGCTGCACCGTGAAGGCCGCATCCGGGCCATCGGCGTCAGCAATTTCTATCCCGATCGCCTGCTCGATTTCGTGCTGCACAACGAGATCGCGCCAGCCGTCAACCAGATCGAGATCCACCCCTTCCATCAGCAGGACGATGCGCAGGCTCTGCTTGAAGAATACAAGGTTCAGGCGGAAGCCTGGGGCCCCTTTGCCGAAGGAAAGAATGGGCTCTTCAGCAATGAACTGCTCGCCTTGATCGGTGCCAAGCATGGCAAGAGCATCGCCCAGATTGTCCTGCGCTGGCTGAACCAGCGCGGCATCGTCGCGATCCCCAAGTCGGTCCGCAAGGAGCGCATGGCCGAGAATTTCGCCATCTTCGACTTTGCCCTCGATGACGAGGACATCGCCGCGATCGCCACGCTCGACCAGAAGGCCAGCAGTTTCTTCGACCATCGCGATCCGGCGATGGTGAAATGGCTCGGCACCCGCAAGCTCTGATCGAAAGGCGAAACCATGTCGGATGAAGCAGCATCAGGACAGGTCAGCCGGCGCGGCCTGCTCGGCGTGGCCGGCACGGGCG
Source organism: Pseudorhizobium sp. (assembly GCA_035998065.1). GTDB lineage: Bacteria > Pseudomonadota > Alphaproteobacteria > Rhizobiales > Rhizobiaceae > Neorhizobium. Next base: position 13,450 of record DASYHX010000388.1, on the reverse strand, counting down.
TTGCCCTCGCAGCGCTCGGAGCGGGGACAGGCGGGGCGGCGAGCGCCGCCGCAGCAACGGCCCCAGGCAAGGCGGTCCAGGTCGGCGATCGTCGCAAGCTGGGCTCGCTTGAGGTCTCCGCCGTCGGTCTTGGCGTCCAGAATATGCACCGGACCTATCAGACGACCATTCCGGACCGCGCGGAGATGATTCGCATCATCCACGCGGCCTATGATTGCGGCGTCACCCTGTTCGACACGGCGGAGGCCTACGGCCCGTTCGAGGACGAACGCATCCTGGGCGAGGCCGTGCAACCCTTCCGCAAGGATGTGGTGATCGCCTCCAAGTTCGGGTGGAACATCGATCCGGACGGCAAGCGCGTCACGGGCGCCCCGCTCAACTGCCGGCCCGATCATATCAAACGGGCGGTGGAAGGGACACTTAAGCGGCTACGCACCGACTATCTCGATCTCGTCTATCAGCACCGCGTCGATCCTGCGGTGCCGATCGAGGACGTCGCCGGTGCGGTCGGCGACCTCATGCGTGAGGGCAAGGTCCGTCACTGGGGCCTGAGTGAAATGGGCCTCGACACGCTGCGCCGCGCCCATGCCACGCTGCCGGTGAGCGCCGTTCAGAGCGAATATTCGATGCTGTGGCGCGGCCCCGAGGCCGAGGTGCTGCCGCTGTGCGAACAGCTGGGCATCGGCTTCGTATGCTGGAGCCCGCTCGGGGTCGGCTTCCTGAATGGCGCGATCGATGCGCAGACCCGCTTCGCGCAGGGAGACATCCGCGGCGGCGAAGGGCGGTTCTCTTCGGAAAATCTACCCCATAACCTCGCGTTGGTCGAACTCGTGAAGCGATGGGCGGTCCGTAAAAACGCGGCGCCCGGTCAGATTGCGCTCGCCTGGTTACTCGCGCAGCGCCCGTGGATTGTGCCGATCCCTGGCACGACCCAGATGGCGCACATGACCGAAAACAGCGCCGCTGCACAGCTGCGCTTCTCGCCGGAGGAAATTGCCGAGTTGAACGCGGCTGTTCGCGCCATCGAGGTGCAAGGCGCACGGCTTCCCCCGCCAGTCCTGTCCTTCTCTGGCGTCGAGGCGCCACCCCAAGGATCGTAGGAACCTGGACCGGTCGGTCCGTTTGAACGTCGAGAATTCCAGAGGAGAGTGACATGCGGACACTGACAATCGGCCTCATCGTGTCGATGCTATCCATCCAGCCCCTGCTCGCGCAACAAACGCCGGCGCCTCCGACGGAGACGATCAAGACCGCCGCCACCCACAGGCCGACAGAGCAGCAGATCATCGACCTGTCGAACAGCAAATGGGACTGGATGGCGGAGAAAAAGGTCGACGCCCTGGCGACGCTTTTCGATGATCGAGCCATGTTCACCCACATGGGCGGCACGTGGGGCAAGACCCAGGAACTCGCTACCATCAAGAGCGGTGCTATCTGGTACAATAAGGCATCGATCCACGCGGTCGACGTGCGGGTGTTCGATAACACCGCGATCGTCCTGCAGGATATGGACCTTGAGGCCGTCGTCGGTGCTCGCACCGTCACCAATGCCTTCATGGTGACGGAGGTCTATACGAAGCAGTCCGGTAACTGGCACCTGGCCCAGCTCACATTTTCACGTCAGATTCGGCCGGTGAAAGCAGGTTCCGGCAACAATGAGCATTGATGAACGCTGCCGTTTGCGGGCCACCAAAACCGTCATGAGCGCGCCCGACGATGTCTCGCGCCGCACGCTGCTGGTCGCGCCTGCGGTGCTGGCGTTTGCCGGCACGCCCGCCTGCGCGCAGGAAGGAGGATCAACGAAGATGACGGGGAGCAGAACGCTCGTCGCCTATCTGACGCGGTCGGGCAATACGCGTGTCATTGCCGAAACGCTGCAGCGCAAGCTGGCGGCAACGCTGTTCGAGATCAGGCCGGCGCGGGCTTATCCCGCCGATTACGAACAGCATGTCGCGCAGGCGGAGCGCGAACGAAAAGCCGGCCTCGAACCTCCGCTGGCAGCGAGGGTCGAGGATATCGCGGCATATGACGAGATTTTCCTCGGGCTGCCGATCTGGGGAACCACCGCGCCAGCGCCGATCCGTTCGTTTCTCAAAGCACATGACCTGGCCGACAAAAGGCTTCGCCCGTTCATCACCCATGGCGGCTATGGTGTTGGGAATGCAATGGACGTCATCGCCGGCCACGCGCCCCGATCCCGCATAGAGCCTGCCTTCGTCATGGAGGCCGATCAGGAGCGACGGACGCTCAACGCAATTACCGGGTGGCTGGGACGGATACAGAGCTGATATGTAGGTTTTGGGAAAGGCATCTAGAAGGCCGAATGACTTGATTGGGCGCGTAGCCGCCGCAGTATAGGTCCTGGCTCCTCGCAGCGGCAAGGAGCCAGGCAATTTCAGATTTCGGTACCCTCTGCCAACGTCAAAGCATCCTCCACATCCACACCAAGGTATCTAACCGTGCTTTCGATCTTCGTGTGCCCAAGCAAAATCTGGACAGCGCGGAGATTTCCGGTCGCTTTGTAGATTATCGATGCCTTGGTCCGCCGCAGAGAGTGAGTACCATAATCTTCACTGGGCAAGCCAATTCCTGTGACCCACTCATCGACAAGGCGGGCATATTGCCTTGTGCTTATGTGGGTTGCGTGATCGGTGCGGCTAGGGAACGCAAAATCATCCAAGGATCCGCACCGCAGTTCGAGCCATTTCAACAGACTCGCGCGGACGTCATCCATCAGTTCGAATTGGACTGGCCGGCCGGTCTTTTGCTGTACGACCGTAGCCCTCGTCCTTATTTTTCGGTCACAAACGATGTCGCTGATCCTGATCTTGACCAGATCACACCCGCGTAACTTACTATCGATGGCAAGGTCAAAAAGGGCCCTGTCCCGGACCCGCCCATGCTGGTCGAGAAAGAAGCGGATCGCCCATATCTGACGGGGCTTGAGCGCTCGCTTCGCACCAACCTTGCGTCCAGCGTTCCACGACACCCGCTCGCGAGCGGCGGGATCAAATTCTGATAATCCCATGACACATCTCCTATGGCCGCAATGGCCATAGGAACAACGCTCCACAGGAGTGCAGACCCATTTTGCCGTTTAGGGGCCATCTCCGATCTTTGGGAACGGAAAGGCCGTATCTTCGGTGCGGGGCCTAGGCTGCAGGGTTCGCTATCCGGCCTTCTCGTTCTGGCCCATCGACCCTGATCGGCTCCCGATAGGCGCCATGATCAAGACTACGCGCCTGTGTCGAGTTGAGGTGAACCTCGAGCAGATCGAGTATCTCGCTATCTTCGTTACTGTCGAATTTGCGCGCGAACAGATCTTTGCTGAGCGTCAGCCGCATCTGGTCATGGATCGTGAAAGTGCGCGGGCGGAGTTTGATGTCGCCATCGGGTATCCAATCGATCGTCCTAAGATCGTCGTTAGCGACGGGGGCATCAGGAAACTCGTTCTTCATGACAGTCTGGAAAAACGCTTCGTCCGCGATAAACGTCCCGCGATAGAAGCGCTTGTACCGGATGGCGCGACGGTCATGGCAGACAAAATGACAGAAATCGCGAGTCACCGCTTTCCATTGGGTGCCAATGAAAGGCGTCACGCCCGACAGATATGTGCGAGGCAGGCCGGTGCGGTAGATGTGGCTGAAGGCTTCCAGGAAATAATGGCTGATACGGTTCATCGTGTCAGGGCGGATAAGTTGCTGGTCGAGCGCCCGAATGAACTGCGTGCCGTCATGCTTGGCGAGATAATCCGCGATGTAAGTTTGGGATTTGAGCGGAAAATCCTGACCGCTCAGATTAATAAAATATCGCCAGGTCGCGCCCATTTCGAGCAATTGGGCCATGCCCCTCAATTCGGCATCGACCAGGCTGTAACCGCCCCAAACCGCCTTACGCGATTTCAGGATGGCGCTGCCCCGATAGGGCGCGATGAAGTCGGCGATGTCAGCTGCCATTTTCCGCCCTGAATTGGCATCGACATGAATTAGATAATGATTGCCTGGAGCATAGATTGCGCGGAACATGCGTTTGAATTGCTCGGGAAAGCGATGCACCAGGATGAGATAAGCGATCATGGGTCGTACTCCATCGGGCGCGCGAGGGGCCAGCCCAACGCAACGCAGGTGTTTCCAGCCTTTGGAAATTCGGTCGAAACTCTCGACCGGCGCTCGATTTTTTTGGAGAAGCGGCACTGGACATGCTCGATACCGCTGATCACCAGTCAATATAGGGATCGCGGCGGCACATTATAAGACACAACGTCGGAGGCGCATCAAAATGGTGCCCATAATCGTTCGGCGTCATCGACCGCTTCAAACATGTCGCTTTCAGCCTGCATCTTATTGAGGTGAAGACGCACGGCGTCCGGGTCGCCATGCCGCGGAAATCCCCGATCCGCCTTGGCCGCCCTTGCTAGATCGCCGATCCAGCCGTCTCGGCCGTGCTGACCGATCAGCCAGGTGCCAAAGGCAATGCCCTCAAATGGGTCCTGTTCGATCGCTTCGCTATCCGTCATGGCCTGACCCGTCCCGCCAGTTGCCAGCCCCGTTTCGAAGGTTTGACCATGGGGCGACCACACAGCAGACATGCCGACATAAGCAAGCCATTTTCCACATGCTCCTCGACCGGATCGGGCCGATGCCGGCGCAGTAGATTGTGAAGGATCATCAAGGCGCTCCTGTCCCGCAATGAAGCGGACTTTGTCTTATTGAGGTTGCCTCCGCCACACCCTCTGACACGACATGATTGGCTGGTTCTGCAGGCTCGGCCGCATCTTCGATCAGGAATTCTAGCGCGATCGCTGCATCCTCTGCGCTGAGCAAACGGCGCACGCCGGCTTCGATGTCGGCCGCCTCTACCGCCTGACGGCCCCAGAGCGCAGCCGCGCGCAGGGCAACGGCGCGAACATGGGCGAGCGGCGTCTCGGCCGCCCTCTGGCGGTGCAGGGCTTCTTGCTGCCTGCACATCAAAGCACTATTGAGTGCGATGGTCATGGTCGCCCGTCCGAACGCGCGTGGCGCACCCACAAAGGCACCCAGCGCCACGAGTTCATCGAAGAAGGGGGGCCAAGGAGATCGGAACCATCCGCCGCCATTCCTTCGATCCGGGCCTGGACTTTAGCCTGTTCGTCCCGCTTTTGCGCCTGCTCCAAGTCCTCCAGCTCGATCCGATGGCTCTCCAATCCGCTACCTGTTGGAATGTGGAGCGTCGTCGCAATCCACTGATAGACCGTCCCTGTATTGCTTGCAAAAGCCTCTTCGTCGGTATCGAGTGCATAGGTACCTGCAGGCAGGAACCCAAGTCCTGGTAACTGGAAAGGCGCCCTGAATGTCACGGATGTGCTGCTCGTACGCTTCGTCATGGACGTAGCCAGCAGGTTTTATCCAAGGGCGTGCATTGATGTTGCAGAGTCATCACTCTCTCCCGAAAGCAGGCGGGAGCACGATGGTCTCTCTGTCACGAAATGCCTGCGGCATTATATGGGTGATGCGTCATCCTAGCACATCTCCCGATAGTCCTTGCATCAATTCGGCTGTCTGAAGAATGATGTATGTCGCCGATACGGCCAATGTCCTGGAACAGAATAAATGAAGAGCGACAGGCCTGGGACACCCCGGCACCTCGGCTTGTCGGCTCCGCCCCTGGTAACCGGTTCAGCCGCCGATTTTCCATCCAAAAGTGTGACCGGTCCGCCTGCCGATTTTGGATGCGAGATAGTGGCAGATAGCTGTCTGTCCTTTTCCCGAGCTGGGAAAATGGTTGCGGGCGGAAATAGCTGCCAAATGGCTGTCGACCAGAAAGGACCTTGTTTCCTCTCCCGTTTACGGGAGGAGCATGACAGTAATCCATCCATCCCGCTCATTCAGCGCGCCGAATTCATCCACGCCCCTTAAATCAGGGGTTCGGGAGCGATCTTCGAAGCTGCGGAACGTCGATCGGATTAGTTGTGTCGCTGTGACTATGGTATGGCAGCTAATCGCTGCGCAAATCGCAGTGGCTGAGAGACACATGCGCTCCCGAAAATACAGGAGAGACGCATATGTGCCCGTCCACTTCCGCCATCGATCTTGCCGATATGCTTATCCGCGCGAAAGACAGGGTAGGTGGTAATCCGTCCCAATGCCTTGAACGTTTGACCGCGCTTCTCGGTGCAGCACGGGAGAAACTGGCTCGCGGCACGAATGTCTCCAATGCCGACATCCAAAAGCTGAACGAGGCTTTGGATGAATGGCAGAATAAATGGGCGAGCCCGCTTGAACCTCGGAAATGACGCAATGCATCCCTCGACGAAAATTCGCGCGATGCAGAGTTTCTCCAAAAATCTACTTACTCTGCCAGATTGCTTTTCAAGAATTAGTTCGGTGCCCGGATTTTGACTTGAATGATGATGGAAGGGATCACCGTCATAATGCGTCAGTAGCGCCGTTCCGAAGGAGCGCAAAAAGCCTTTCCAACGGTTTTCCTGGCTTCATGACCAGCGGCAAGTCGGGATGCCGCGCGTGCAGTTCTGGAGGAAGGCCCGCAGCGCTGTACACTATGAAGGGTATTGCGGTTTCCATCAGGAAAAGTGCGAGAGGCGTGACGTCGCGATCCCGGAGATTTGCGTCTACGATGGCAGCGTCAATCTTCGCCTGAGTCAGGAAAGTTAGAGCCTCACCGACCGTTGAAAACGGCCCGGCGACTGTGCCGCCTACACTCTCCACATTATCACAAATCACCATCGCAATCAGCGGGTCGTCCTCGACGACCAGCACGCACAATCCTGACAGCATATGTCCTCCCTAGAAGCGGGAGCACGAGGTCTCTCAGCCGGTGACGCGCCACACATGTCACCGATAGACTGTAAGCGGATTGATATGGATTAAGTTCCCAAATTCATTTGATATTTTAGCGACTAATCGTGGTGCCCCTATATTGTTGGTCGAGGGGCATTGCCGTATTTCCCGCCAAATCGCAGCCTCCAAGGCTACACAGTGCGATATAGCCTTCCTTGCCATGCCTTCAAAAGGCAGGCATGGTTCGGTGTCACCGCGTAATCGACGCCACTTCGGTCTACGGCGCGCTTGATCCAGAACGCGACAGGAATTCCATGAACTATATTGGAACGCGCATTGCGCGGTCGTCGCCCCCTGCCTGCAATGACGCCTGGAATGGCAAAGACGCATCCCCAGAAAGGAAAGGAGTACAGGAAAACGGGGCAGGATCGGACAAAAGCCTCCCGATAATTACGGTCGATATTGCCGATATTCCGGGCGGTGGCCAGCTTCATCTCCTCCAGTGCGGGACAGAGTTCTCGATCCAGTTTGGCGATGATGAGTTGATGGGCAGCCGAGATCATGAATCCGAGAAGGCTCTCGCAAGGCTGACCCAAGAGCGTCTTGTTCAGCGCGATGGCAATATTTTGATTGGCGGCCTCGGCATGGGCTTCACCCTTGGGGCTGCGCTCGACGCCTGGTCACAAAGCGCGACCATCACGGTAGCCGAGCTCGTGCCCAAAATCATAAGCTGGGCGAACGGACCTTTGATGCACTTGTTCGGTACCAATCTGACAGATCCGCGAGTCAGAATTCAATTGGCCGACGTGTTTGATGTCATTACCCATGAGAAGGATCGCTTCGATGCCATTCTGCTCGACGTCGATAATGGTCCAGACGGTTTCATCAGAAAAAGCAACGACAGGCTTTATTCGACCGACGGCTTGGAAATGGCGTATGCAGCACTGAAACCGGGCGGCCTACTGTCGATATGGTCAGCCTACAGCGATGACGCATTTGCCGAAAGGCTGGAGCAGGCCGGATTCTGTCTGGATGAGATCTTGTTGCCAGCCTTTAGCGGCAGCGCCGAACGCTGGCACAATATCTGGTTCGCAGCCAAGGGCGGGGCCTGACAGTCCGTACCAGCTTTTCAAGCATGAGACTGAGCCTGCCAGGCTTCCATTCGCTACAGCGCGCGACCGGGCTTGGCAGGCATCGTCGTTCTCAGGTCAGTAAACCGGAGACTCCCATTTGATTTGTCGTGATGGCACTTGGCCGGGTTAGTTCAGAATTGCCACTGCTGTAGAGGCGATGAAGCCTCTTCGCGTTGCAACACGGAAATGATCTTCGCATAGGCACGAGCCAAATCCTCGTGTCTGGCTCTGATCGCAGGATTCTCCGCAAGCTCAGCATGCTTCAACTCGGCCAATCTCCGGCGGTTAAGATAGTCGAACCGACCCATGGCCATATTCATCGTGCTGACGGCGGATGGTGGCGGGCCACATGCGACCGGGAGCGTGTGACAGAACCTTCAATCAGCTTACCCTTCATTAAAACGCGAAGTGCATCGGCATCCCGTGGGTCAAGCAGAACGATCCGCACGCCGCCAGAGTCGAGCGCTTCGAGAACCGAAATCCTGAAGCCGTTTTTTTGGCAGACCAGCCGCACGGCGTCGGCTGATTCCATGATGTTCATGGCCCTGCTCATATCCGCTCCCCCCGCTGCTCGTTCAAAGCGAAAGGGGCTGAACCATCGGGACGCTGCGATCGATAGGGGTGCACATGCTCCCGAATGCGCTGCGCATAACCGTTGGCCAAACGCTGATGCGCATGGGAGGCAGCCCGGCAATGCGCGCTTTGGGCACGCAGCAACTCTTCCTGCTCGCGCTTGAGCAAATAATTTAGATCTTCCACGGATGGGCTCCCTCAGCTGGCAAGCGGGAGCACGTTGGTCTCTCTGTCACGGCGAATGCTTGCAGCAAATTTCGCGCAATAATTTTGTTTATCAAATAATATTCTCAATGTCCATGATTCAATTTAGAAATCACGCGAAAAACCTTAAAAATTATTGGATCGACATAGCAACGATATTTTACAATATATAATGCATGATATTTGAGATTAAATATGTATAACACTCTTAATTATTTTAAAAATAATCATATTATACCATATTCAATTCGATATCTATTTAACATCATAAGAATTTTTATAGATTTTCATGATTCACCGATCTTCAGATCGTCCCAACCATCCAATATGCCGCTCCTCCACTCTGTTCGAGAATTCGGCAAAATTGGTTGGCAACCAAGAAATGCGCTCGCTCACCTGGCGCTGACAGCAAATGCAGCGCCCGCTCATGACCATGGATGGCTTGGCGGGCTGCCTTCCCCTGCCCATCCACGCCTGTTTTGCCGCCGGCCCAATGAAACTGCCTTCATACCCATCGCCTTGACAGTGGAGATGACGGTGCTGGACTGCATCCCAAGCTTGTTGGCTTATGGTCGGGGTTCCGCATATTCATCAGCGCGACCTTGCGCTGTTCGTGACCCAGCTCTTGGCCATCGGGCAACGATGCGCGGATGCTTAAGCGCAAAAATATCAATGATAAATCTGACAATATCTATCAGAGTTCTTCGAGAATTCGCTTTACCGCCTCAAGCCCCGAAGAGCTTTTTACCGCGATATCTAGTGGTCGGCCGCCGAGGCCGGGCTCTTCGCCGTTCAGAAATGCGATGGCGCCCTGAGAGCCCAATCGGGCCATGGCAAGTTCAAGAATATGCCCTTGGCGCTCGATCTGATCCGAAGATAGATATGGACCGTCGAACCGTCTTCCAGCCCGCTTAATCAAGATGCTCATCCTTTTTTCGCATCTTGTCCAGCGCTTGTCTTTTGCGGTCGATCTGGACCAGCAAAGCGCGATCAGACATGATCTGCCATGCAGCTTTTGACCGCAGGCAGCGCTCTTTCACATTCGCCAGATTGGTTTCCTGCGCCTCTTTGTCACATTGTGCGACGCGGGCCAGGTAGAAGTCGATCGTGGCGGGCATGTCGATCTCCTGCGAGTTGGATGTCGTTGCGACGGACGTCAATCGATCATTTCAGCGACAGCCCTGCGCAATTCGCGCACGGGCAGAGTGCCCAAAGGGACGTTTTGGTAAAATGAACGCGGCGTTTTGCCAGTCGCGGGCGATAATTTGGCATGAGCCATATTCGAACGGATACTGAGATTCATGATATTCCTGAAACACGCATCTTGGCGTGTGATGTAATGAAAAAGTCTCGCTAAACGGCGCCTTGTGTCGGCGCATAAGGCGCACAAGAACAGCCGGAGCATAACCCGCCACAGCTTGGGCGGGGACAAGTGGTCACATTTCGAGCGCTTGCGCGGTACGGTCTTGCCATCCAATGATCAGGCAAACCGGCGCGACGGGATGCCGCGCCGCTAATGCATTATAGGGGGCGCTTTGCCTCGACGACTATCTTAAGCAGTCTCAAGGTTCACAGCAGACTGTTTGCCCCTCCGATCTGCTTCGACTTCGTAACTCAGGCGCTGATCCTTATGCAGCGTTATCATTCCCGCGCGCTCGACAGCAGAAATATGGACGAAGCTGTCCGGTCCGCCATCTTCGGGCGCTAGGAAGCCATAGCCCTTGTCAGCATTGAAGAATTTTACGGTGCCGATAGGCATGAGTGTTTCCTTTCACGAAAACAGAGAATCCACCCGCGAAATTGCAGGCGAAGCTGATAGCGCAAGAAAGGAAGCGGCACCCAAATGGGGGGAAGCTCCGTCGCAGGCGACGTTAAGCATCAACAAAAATACGGTATAATTGAAAAATGTCAATCCCAAAATCAATTTCGCTACAGAAGTGAAATGAAATTGTTACAAAAAATGAAATTGCAACCTCTAATATTATCGATTTTTATATATAGATATGAATTACATGCGTTATTTTATATCCAAGTGCGAAAGTGTGGTCGACGCGTTTATAATAGTTCGCATCTCCGTTCAATTTGGTGACCATTTTTGCACTCATGCTCAGCGCGGCCGGTTTTGGATGGTCAAAAAGCGGCAGTTGAAGTGCCCGTATGGTTGGCGCCGTGGAAGGCTCGTTTGCGATCTCCGCATGTCCGGAATCAACGATCCGGCCCTCAGGACCGGACGTTCGGGAAAGTCGAAGGGTTTCGGGCGCCGGCAGGCGTACGTAAACCCTGACATGTACGACCCGCGGATCGTCGAGAGAGGCGCTATGGGGATATCAGCTTCGGGACGACCAAGCGCCGGATACGCTGTGGTAAGTGCTGCAGATATTTGGTCGCCACCTGCGCAACATAATGGCGACTGGACGTGTCTGCGGCGCGTTGTTGAGCGGGAGACGGTCGTCGTTGTCCAGTGAACATGGCGATCGGCGCGACAGGGCCGAGCCCGCGAAGCCCGGTCTTGCAGGAGGGATTACGCTTGAGCCATGCCGGGTCATGACGCGTGTTCCCGGATCAGCAGGGCCGGCACAGGCGGCGCGCGCGGTTGCCGCCAGCGCTCGAAGGTCTCGATAATGATCATATGGCCGCCGCAGCATGTGCATGGCGGGCGCAGGTCCACCGGCTCTTGGGCGCTGGGTTCTTCAGGCTCGGGTGCGACGTGAAGCAGATCACGAGCAAGGGCCAGGCTGGCCTTGCGACTGGAGCCGGCGAGCAGGCCATAATGCCGGATCCGATGGAAGCCGCGCGGCAGGACATGGGTCAGGAACCGCCGGATGAACTCGTCAGCGGGGATAGTCATGATGCGCTCGCGATCAGCCCCATCCTTGCGGTAATCCTTGTAGCGCAGGGTGACGTCGGACCCATTGAAGGCAAGGATCCGCCTGTTCGATATCGCGACCCGATGCGTATAGCGCGACAGATAGGCCAGCACCGCTTCCGGTCCTGCGAACGGCGGTTTGGCATAGACGACCCAGCGCTTCTTACGGACGGGAGCGAGGTGACGCAGGAACGCCCGGCGTTCGCTCAGCGACGCGAGCGGTCCGAAGAAGGCGAGCTTCCCGGTATCGTAGAACTGGGTCAGCCGGGTCAGGAACAGCCGGCGGAACAGCTTGCCCAGAACCCGGACCGGCAGGAGGAAGGCGGGACGTGAGGATATCCATCGTTCCCCGCCTGGCGCGATGCCCCCACCCGGCACGATCATGTGCACATGTGGGTGATGCGTCATCGACGACCCCCATGTGTGAAGCACAGCAGTGATGCCGATGCGCGCGCCGAGATGCCTGGGATCGGCCGCGACCGTCAGCATGGTCTCGGAAGCGGCACGGAACAGCAGGTCGTAGAGCAGTGCCTTATTGTGGAAGGCGATCGCCGCGATCTGCGCCGGCAGCGTGAAGACGACGTGGAAGTAGCCGACCGGCAACAGATCGGCCTCGCGTTCCGCCAGCCAGGTGCGCGCGGCCGCGCCCTGGCACTTGGGGCAGTGCCGGTTGCGGCAGCTGTTATAGGCGATCCGCCAATGTCCGCAGTCTTCGCAGGCCTCGACATGACCGCCCAGGGCAGCGGTGCGGCAGTTCTCGATCGCCGTCATCACTTTGAGCTGTGTCAGGCTCAGATGTCCGGCATGGGCCGTCCGATAGGTGGCCCCGGCGGCGCGGAAGATGTCGGCGACCTCGTGGTCAGCGCGCACGGCTCAGCCGTCTGGCGACACCTGTGGCTGGGGCGCCGGGAGCAAGGCCAGCTTGTCGAGCGGACTGATGACCGCCCGCGCAGTTCGGGTTGCAACCTTGGTGTAGAAGGCCGTGGTCTCCAGCTTCTCGTGTCCCAGCAATGCCTGGATCACCCGGATGTTCACGCCATCCTCCAACAGGTGGGTAGCAAAGCTGTGTCGCAGGGTGTGTGGACCGACCTTCTTCGCGATCCCGGTAGCCTGTGCCGCCTCCGCGACAATCCGGTAGAGATGGCGCGTGCTGATCGGCTTGAGATAATGCTGTCCGGGGAACAGCCAGCCATCGGCATGCATGACGCCCTGCTGCCGCCCGACCTTCCACCACTCGCGCAACAGGATCAGCAGGTCAGCCGGCAGGATCGCGTTGCGATATCGTCCGCCTTTGCCGCGTTCGACGCGGAGCAGCATACGCTCGCTGTCGATATCGCGCACCTTGAGCATCGCCACCTCGGCCACGCGCAGGCCCGCGCCATAGGCCACCGATAATGCCGCCTGATGCTTGAGCGAGGTGGTCGCGCCGAGCAGGCGTGCAACCTCATCGGGACTAAGGACCGTGGGCAACGATCAAGGGTGTTTAACGAAGTAAAGCCTGCGGGCTAGATCGGGCCGATCGAGTGTGCGTGTGAATAGGAAGCGCAGCGCTGATACAATGCTGTTCATCGTCGGCAGACCGACGCCTGCGTCCTGCTGATCAATCTGGAACTGACGCAGATCCTCCGGTGTTGCTGTGTCGGGAGGACGTCCGAGATAATAGGCAAAGCGCTCGACGTGGCGAACATAGTCGATCTGGGTCTTACGCGCGAACCGGCGCATGTTCATCTCGTCGATCATGCGCTGACGCAACGAACTGAACCGCCCCGGGTTTGCCGGAGGCTCCAACTCCTGAGAAGGTGGAGCCTGTATGAGCAAGACAACGAACAAGTTTGCGCCGGAAGTCCGCGAGCGCGCGGTGCGTATGGTGATCGATCACGAACGTGATTACCCCTCTC
>DASYHX010000365.1:0-9766 GCA_035998065.1 Pseudorhizobium sp. | reverse complement strand
GCTGGCGCCGCGCCCGGGCGTGCTGCTTATGGACGAGCCCTTCTCTGGTCTCGACTCCAGGCTGAAGGACGCAGTGCGGGCCGACACGCTGTCCATCCTGCGCGAAAGCCGCGCCACCGCCATCGTCGTTACCCATGATGCAGAAGAGGCGATGCGCATGGCAGACCGCATCGCGCTGCTTCGCGACGGCCGGCTCGTACAGGTCGGCAGGGCAGATGAGCTATATCGCCAGCCGCGCGATCTGTTTGCCGCCGGCTTCTTTTCGGAGATCAACGAGTTTGAAGGCCTGGTCCGGCAGGGCGTGGTCGAAACGCCCGTCGGCATGACACCGGCGCCCGGGCTGGCCGACGGCACGGTCGTCTCAATTGCCGTGCGGCTTTCGGATGTGCGCGTTATGCCACATGGCGGCGCAATGCAGGCAAGGATACGCTCGCGGCGTTTCCTCGGCGTGGTGGAAATGCTGGATCTTGCAGTACCGGAACGCGAGGAGCCGGTTCGGGCGCGGGTGAGGGCGGATCTGCTGCCCCCTGGCCTCACGGAAGTGACCTTGACCGTGCAGCCGCAGGACATTTTGGTGTTTGAAAAAGGTGTTCAAACATCATACATCGGACGCATCCGAAAATAGGAGTTGGAGTTATGGGTTCCTTCAGTGTTTGGCATTGGCTGATCGTTCTGGTCATCGTGCTCGTGCTTTTTGGCCGCGGCAAGATTCCGGAATTGATGGGCGACGTCGCCAAGGGCATCAAGAGCTTCAAGAAGGGCATCAGCGAGGACGATACTCCTGACACGACCAAGACCGTCGACCACAAGCCCGAAGACACCAAGGAAACGACCCGGACCTAACTGTTCCGACCGGGTTGCAGGAGCCTTCTTGAATGCTTGACATCGGCTGGACCGAGCTCTTCGTGCTTGGGATCGTTCTTATCGTAGTGGTCGGGCCGAAGGATCTGCCACCAATGTTGCGCGCCTTCGGGCGAATGACCGGAAACCTGCGCAAGATGGCAGGCGAATTTCGATCTCAGTTTGATGAGGCGTTGCGTGAGTCGGAGATGGACGAGGTCCGCAAGACGATCGCCGACGTGCAGAAGCTCAACCCGACGAATGCGCTGCGCGAGGCGGTAAACCCGCTGCGCCAAATGGGCAATGAGATCCGGAGCGATCTGGAAAAATCCACCCGCGTCGAAAAGCAGGATGTTGAAGCGCAGAAGGCCGTAGAGGGTGTTGTCCCCGCGGAGCAGCCGGCGCCCGTCGCGGTCCCGGAGCCGGCGATGACGCTCCCTGCGACACCGCCCGTGGTAAGCCAACCGGCAGACGTCCCAGGTGCTGCTGCCCCTAAACCCGCCCGCAAGAAGCCGGCGCCGAAGGCTGCTGCCGCCGGGGATGCGCAGGCTGCCGTCGAGGGTGCGAAGCCAAAGCGAACCCGCGCCCCCGCCAGCAAGGCGCCGGTCGCCGAAGCTCGGAAACCCGCCTCGCGTAAGCAGGCCGCAAAGACAGTCGATACTCCAAAGGATGAAGCATGAGCGGTGATCTGGACGACAAGCCGCAGCCGCTTATCGAGCACTTGATCGAGCTTCGCCGGCGCCTGATCTGGGCCTTAGGTGCTTTCTTCCTTGCCTTCATCGTCTGCTTCTTCTTTGCCAAGGATCTCTTCAACTTTCTCGTGGTTCCGTACCGTTGGGCGGTGTTGTGGGCCGACATGGATGTCTCGAAGTCGGAGCTCATCTACACGGCCCCGCAGGAGTTCTTCTTTACGCAGGTGAAGGTGGCGATGTTTGGTGCGCTTGTGATCGCTTTCCCGGTGATCGCGTCGCAGATCTACAAGTTCGTTGCACCCGGCCTCTACAAGAACGAGCGCGCCGCGTTCCTTCCATTCCTGATCGCCTCGCCGATCCTGTTCCTGCTGGGCGCAGCGCTTGTCTATTTCTTCTTCACGCCGATGGTGATGTGGTTCTTCCTCGCCATGCAGCAGGCTCCCGAAGAGGGGGAGATGGCAATCTCGCTCCTGCCGCGCGTGTCGGAGTATCTCAGCCTCATCATGACGCTGGTTCTTTCCTTCGGCCTCGTCTTCCAGCTTCCGGTGGTGACCACGCTTCTCGCGCGCGTAGGCCTGCTCACAAGCGAATGGCTGCGGGACAAGCGGAAGTTCGCCATCGTGATCGCCTTTGTCGTTGCGGCGGTCCTGACGCCACCCGATCCGCTGTCCCAGATCGGCCTTGCGCTGCCGACTATCCTTCTCTACGAGATTTCCATCTACGCCGCCCGACTCGTCGAGCGTAAGCGCGCTGAGGAGGCAGTTACCGAAACCCTCGCGTCGGACCTTTCCGGAACAGACGAGGCCTAGGCTTTCCTGCCTGGGTTGCGAAGGTGGCGTTCCGCTCGAAAGGCTAGGAACGATGCTCGATATCAAGTGGATTCGCGACAATCCTGACATTCTCGATGAAGCGCTGAAGACGCGCGGCGCCCAGCCCATGGCCGCCACTCTGGTAGCGCTTGACGACACCCGTCGGGCGGTTATTCAGAAGCTCCAGGACATGCAGTCGCGCCGAAACGCCGCCTCAAAGGAGATCGGCGCTGCGATGGCGCAGAAAAATACGGAGCTTGCCGAGAAACTGAAGGCCGAAGTCTCCGAGATCAAGGATTCGATGCCTGTCGCGGAGCAGGAGGAGCGCGAGGCGGTTGCCGCACTCGACGATGCTCTCTCTCGCGTACCCAACATTCCATCGGAAGACGTTCCGGTCGGTCGGGACGAAAGCGATAACGTCGTCAAACACGTGGTCGGACAGAAGCCGGGCTGGAACCACCCTGCCAAGGAGCATTTCGAGATCGGCGAAGCGCTTGGCTACATGGACTTCGAGCGTGCCGCCAAGCTCTCGGGTGCACGCTTCACGGTGCTTACGGGCCCACTGGCGCGGCTGGAGCGGGCGCTTGGCCAGTACATGCTCGACACGCACACGATGGAGCATGGCTACACCGAGGTCTCTTCGCCACTGATGGTGCGCGACGAGGCGATGTACGGCACGGGGCAACTGCCCAAGTTTGCTGAAGACCTGTTCAAGACGACAGACGGTCGGTGGCTTATCCCCACAGCCGAGGTAACGCTGACGAACCTCGTTTCTGCCGAAACGCTGGAGCAGGAAAAGCTGCCACTGCGCTTCACCGCCTTGACCCCCTCGTTCCGGTCCGAGGCCGGCTCGGCCGGTCGCGATACCCGCGGGATGTTGCGCCAGCATCAGTTCTGGAAGTGCGAACTGGTTTCGATCACCGATGCCGAAAGCTCGGTTGCCGAGCATGAGCGGATGACGGAATGTGCCGAAACGATCCTGAAGCGGCTCGGCCTTCATTTCCGCACTGTGACGCTTTGCACCGGCGACATGGGCTTTGGCGCTCGCAAGACATACGACATCGAAGTCTGGCTTCCCGGTCAGAACACTTACCGGGAAATCTCCTCCTGCTCGGTCTGCGGTGACTTCCAGGGACGGCGGATGAATGCGCGGTATCGTTCCAAGGACGAGAAGGGGCTGAAGTTCGTCCACACGCTGAACGGGTCGGGAACGGCCGTTGGCCGCTGCCTGATCGCGGTGATGGAAAACTATCTGAACGAGGACGGCTCGATCACGATCCCGGAGGTGCTCCTGCCGTATATGGGTGGCCTTACCAAGATCGAACGGGCCGCCTGATGCGGATCCTGCTTACCAATGACGATGGGATTCATGCCGAAGGGCTTGCAGCTCTCGAGCGGATCGCGCGCCAGCTTTCCGACGACGTCTGGATCGTCGCGCCCGAGACGGATCAAAGTGGCCTGGCGCACTCGCTGACGTTGTCCGAGCCGCTGCGGCTGCGCAAGGTCGCCGACAAGCACTTCGCGCTTCGTGGCACGCCGACCGACTGCGTCATCATGGGTGTTCGGGAAGTGATGCCGGAGAGGCCGGATCTCATTCTCTCCGGCGTCAACGCCGGCGCCAACATGGCGGACGACGTCACCTATTCGGGCACGATCGCCGGCGCCATCGAGGGGACGCTGCAGGGCATACGCTCCTTCGCGCTGAGCCAGGCCTATAACTATGATGGCGAGGGCGGCAAGCTCGTGCCGTGGGAAGTGGCGGAAACCTACGCACCTGATCTCATCCGCAAACTCAGCAAGGTTGAATTTCCAGACGGCACCTTCCTCAACCTGAATTTCCCGAAGTGCGAGCCGAAGGATGTTCAGGGCGTTCAGGTGACGTCGCAGGGCAAACTCGACTTTGGCCTCACGATTGATGCGCGCCGCGACGGTCGCGGTATCCCGTACTATTGGCTCCGCTTCGGCGAGCGCCTCGGCCATTTCCGCGACGGGACCGACATCCATGCGCTCAAGCACAACAAGATCTCGGTGACGCCGCTGAAGCTGGATCTGACGGACTATTCGGTGCAGGATCGGGTGGCGAATGCACTTGGATTCGGAGTTGCGGATTGAAGGCCGGCATGGTCGAGAAGGAAGGGTTTGCTGCCCTTGTGCTGCGCCTGCGAGCGGAGGGGATTTCTGATCTAGACCTCCTGACGGCCGTCGAGCAGACGCCGCGCTTGCTTTTCGCACCCGCTTCCGCCGCCGAAAGCGCCTATTCCAGCCGCACCATCCCCATCGACTGCGGCGCCTTCATGGAAGGCGCCGACCTTGCCGTCCGGCTTCTCAGCCGGCTTCAGGTCAAGCCGGGTCATAGGGTCCTGGAGATCGGGACCGGGAGCGGTTTCACCAGTGCTGTGCTGGGTCGCCTTGCCGAACGTGTGCTCACCATCGACCGCTACCGCACGTTGGTGGCGGGAGCCCAAGCAAGGCTGGACAAGCTCAGCATGCGCAACGTGGTGGTGCGCCAGGCGGACGGCATCAACGGCATGCCAGGCGAGGGGACGTTCGACCGCATCCTCGTCACCGGCGCCTTCACCGCAATGCCGCGCTTTTACGCGGAACAGCTGGTGTCCGGCGGCACGATGATCGCACCGTTGATGCTCGAAGACGGGACGTGTCTGATGGTGCGTCTCAGCAAGACCGGAAGCCGCTTTGAGCGCGAGGATCTTTTTCCGGTTCCATACCTGCCGCTCGTCCCTCACATTGCGGCAGCTCTTTGACGCAAGTCCCGCAGCATAGCGGCATGGTTACCAATTTAGCAAAAAATCAAGTTCGACCCTGACGCCTTAACGGCCCAGTAAGACTAACGCGGTTTAATCATCTCACACGATGGTTGCGTCACGGTAGGTCGAGTCATGCGTCAATTGAGTACATCTGTTTCCCGCAAATCAATGCTGCGCATCGCTGCTGCGGCCTTTCTCGCAAGTGCTGCTACCGGCTGCAGTTCGGACGCTACCCGCTTCTCCGGGTTGTTTTCGGACACGGATTCGCTGACGACTGCTTCGATCCCGCAGCGTCAGGGCGGGGGAGCTTATGGCCCTGCTCCGACGCCACGCGGTGAGGTCGCCAGCGGCAGTGTGCAATCCGCGGGAGGTTACGGCAGTCAGCCGATGCCTGCTTCCTATCCCGCCAACGATGGCGGCTACGGCTCCGTCGCATCGACTGCGCGCTCTGCGGCAGCGCCGGCGGCAGTTCAGCGGGTTGAGCTCGCTCCTCCGGGTGCATCTGCGCCGGCTGGCGGCGAAGACGCCGGCAACCGTCAGCAGGCGATGGCGCAGCCGTTTCCGAGCTCTCAAGACCATGCGCCCGCAGTTTCATCGGACAATCTCACGACCGGAACCATCAGAACGTCCAGCGGCTGGTCCACGGTTAATGCTCCGCGCGTCACGTTGAAGCCAGGGGAAAATGCCGCGACGCTCTCGAAGCGCTACGGCGTGCCTGAGAAGGAAATCGTCAAGGCGAACGGTGGCGGGCTGGTTGTTGGCCAGTCGGTGGTGATCCCCACGTTCGGTACAGCGAGCAATTCGGCCAAGGCGGCTGCGGGGCAGATCGACCTGCAGGACAAGGCGCCCGCACCGGTTCAGCCGCAGGAGCAGAAGGTTGCGGTGCTGCCGGGTTCTGCACGCGACAAGGGCCTGGCCGAACCTGCAAAGATCACGCCGCCGGCCGGCGGCGGCACGTATACGGTCAAGTCCGGAGACACGCTGACAAAGATCGCACGCGCCAATGGGATCACGGTCGATCAACTGAAGGCCGCAAACGGCCTGTCATCAGAAAACATTCGAATCGGTCAAGTGCTGAACCTATCGCCATCTGCAGCGCCTCTGGCTGCCGATCCGGTTCGAACAGCTTCGGTCCCGCCGAAGAGGGAGCAGCCGCAGTCTCCGGTATCTGCCGCGCAAGCGTCATCGGCGCCTGCCGTAAAGGCACAAGCAGCGCCCGAAGCTTCCGCTCCGGTAAAGCCGACCGAGACTGCCTCGATCTCCGAGGCCTCGCTCAAGTCGGATGATGGTGCGCCCGCGCCGCAGTCGACCGGCATTGGTAAATATCGCTGGCCCGTGAACGGTGCTGTTATCGCTGGGTTCGGCCAGAATGTCGAAGGTAGCCGCAACGACGGTATCAACATCTCCGTTCCGGAAGGGACGCCCATCAAGGCCGCCGAGAACGGCGTGGTCATCTATGCGGGCAATGGCCTGAAGCAGCTCGGCAATACCGTGCTTGTTCGCCACGACGACGGCAAGGTCACTGTGTACGGCCATGCCAATGGCCTCAATGTTTCGCGGGGCCAGAAGGTCACCCGCGGTCAGACCATCGCGACGTCCGGCATGAGCGGCGATGCAAAACGCCCGCAGGTCCATTTTGAGGTGCGCAAGGATGCCACCCCGGTCAACCCGATCACTTTCCTGGAGTAAGTACTGCGTACCAGGAGGTTAGGAAAGCCCGGCTCGTCCGGGCTTTTCGTCATCTGTGCTCCAGTTGCACGCGTAGGCGGCCCGCGAGATCTTGAATATATTGCCAGGCGACGCGGCCCGAGCGACCGCCGCGCGTTGTCGCCCATTCCAGCGCTTCATGATGCAGGGCATCGGCCCCGATTGGCAAGGCGAAGTGGCTGGCATAGCCATCGATCATCGCGAGGTAGTCTTCCTGGCTGCACTTGTGGAAACCGAGCCAGAGACCGAAGCGGTCGGAAAGGGAGACCTTCTCCTCCACGGCCTCCGATGGATTGATCGCTGTCGACTGCTCGTTCTCCATCATGTGCCGCGGCAGCAGATGCCTCCGGTTGGACGTGGCGTAGAAGAGCACATTCTCAGGCCGCCCCTCGATGCCGCCGTCCAGAGCGGCCTTCAGAGACTTGTAGGCGGTGTCGTCATGATCGAAGGAAAGATCGTCACAGAAGACGATGACCCGGAAGGTCGACGCTTTCAGGATGTCGAGCAGCGCGGGGAGGGAGGCTATGTCCTCGCGATGCACCTCCACGAGTTTCAGGTTCGAGCCGGTGGAGGAGCGGACGTCTTCGTGCACCGCCTTGACCAGGGAGGACTTGCCCATGCCGCGGGCGCCCCAGAGGAGCACGTTGTTCGCCGGGAAGCCCTCGGCGAAACGCAGTGTGTTCTCATGCAGGATGTCGCGGACATGATCGACGCCCCGGATCAGCGAGAGCGCAACGCGGTTCGGCTTGGGGACCGGCTGGAGATGCAGATTTGCAGGAAGCCAAACGAAGCAGTCGGAAGACTTCCAGTCCGTGACGACAGGCGGCGGGCCTGCAATCCGCTCCAAGGCGTCGGCCAGCCGCCTCAGCTCGACCAGCAACCGATCGTCTAGCTCTTGCATGCCGTAGTCTCCATTTGATCCGTCCGTCTCGCGCTGCGCAAGCGCACTCAAAAAGCGGGTAGCATGCGGCTCTGTCATGCAAAAGTCTCGGCGATGCCGTTTCGGTACGATGCGAAGCCTCCTTTTTGTTGCAATCGCAAGCGTCGCAACTATAGTCCGGCCACTTGCAAAAAGGGGCTCGGAAGCTCCTGACACTCGAGGAGTTTTTCTATGTTCATCACTGAAGCATTTGCCCAGGCCGAAGGCGCCGCACCCTCCGCGTTCGGCAGCGGCCTCGAGATGCTTTTCCTGTTCGCGCCGCTGATGGTGGTCTGGTACTTCTTCCTTATCCGACCGCAGCGCAATCAGATGAAGAAGCGCCAGGAGATGCTGTCCAACATCCGCCGTGGCGACAATGTCGTTCTCGGTGGTGGCATCAGCGGCAAGGTGACGAAAGTGATCGACGACACGGAAGTGGAAGTCGAGATCGCCGAAGGCGTCAAGGTTCGGGCTCTGCGCGCTTATGTGGCGGAAGTTCGGGTCAAGGGCGAGCCAGTCAAGACCGACGCTCCTGCCGTCAAGTCCTGAGAAGGGCACGGATGGTTCGCCGGTGCACCTCAGTTCTGTAACCGACAAATGAGGCACTGAGGATATGCCGAAGGGAATTGAGATACGGGATGCCCATTTCCCTGGGCGGGCTCCAATTGATGCTTACGGCAATGGGGGCTTCCGCTTCGCCGAAATGTCCCATCGTGGCTCCCTGCTTTGCCTTCCTTCGGGGATCCATGGCTGGACGCTCGCCGAGGGCGACGCTCTGACGGTTGAAGCACTGGCCATGGTTCTGGAGGAGGCCGAGTCGGTCGAGGTTCTGCTGGTCGGGACAGGAACCGAGATCCGCCCCCTGCCGCAGGCTGTCAAGGCAGCGCTGAAGGCGCGGGGAATCGCATCGGATCCGATGAGCACCGGAGCTGCCGTGAGAACCTACAACGTCATGTTGTCTGAATCACGCGCGGTGGCTGCCGCGCTCATCGCGGTTTGAAGCCGGTGGCCGACGTTCACGATGGAGTTCTGGCAACCCTTCGTGAGACGGACCGCGATCGCTACCTCGCCTGCCTGCTTTCTCCCGCGGAGGAGCGGCCGGCTCTGGCGGCACTCTATGCCTTCAACGCCGAGCTTGCCCGGGTTCGCGACATGGTCCGCGAGCCACTTCCTGGCGAGATCCGCCTGCAATGGTGGCGCGACCTTCTGGAGGGCGAGGCGCGGGGCGACACCGGAGGTAATCCCGTCGCGGCCGCCCTTCTGTCGGCCGTGGAACGCTACCGCCTCCCGCGCCAAACGCTGCTGGCGATGATCGATGCGCGTATCGGGGACCTTTATGATGATCCGATCGCCGATCGCAATGCGCTCGAGGGGTATGCCGGAGAAACCGCATCTGCCTTGATTCAACTTTCCAGCCTCGTGCTGTCGGCGCAGGATGCCGCTGCCTCGGCTGAGGCGGCAGGACACGCAGGCGTGGCCCAAGCGATTGCAGGCCTCATCCTGCTCATGCCGCTGCATCGGCGTCGAGGGCAGCTTTACCTTCCAATGGATATACTTTCCGCAACAGGGCTCGATCGTGGCGCTTTCCTTGCAGGCGACGACACCACCCGCATTTCAGCAGCGATCGAAGCATTCGCAGGGCTAGGGATCGAGCATCTGGCGAAGGCCCGTGCCGCAGGCTCGGTTTCCGAGGCGGTGTTTCCTGCTTTCCTTCCTGTCTCTCTGGCGGAGCAGGTTCTGCAGCGAGCGCTACGGGAAGGAGCAGCGATTTTCCATAAAGCAATCCAGCAACCGCAGTGGCGCCGGCAGATCTGCTTGGTACGGGCGCAGCTTCTTCAGCGCTTCTGAGCCGCGCCCATCTCCGCGCAAGCCTGCGCACTTACGGTTGTCACCGTCCTACATCGAACGCGGAGAACACGCTGTGAGCCCCGTCATCACCTGGTCCATCTTGTTCGGCTTGATGTTCCTTCTGGCCCTCTACGCAACCCGCATGGCAAGATCGCGGGACCAAGAAGATGGGGGAATGGAAGATCT
>DASYHX010000363.1:0-2205 GCA_035998065.1 Pseudorhizobium sp. | reverse complement strand
CGCAACCGCATAGACGATCATGGTGATCGACGGCGGCACCAGGAAGCCGAGGGTGCCGGCGCCGGCGAGCGAACCGAGGCTGATCATGTCGTCATAGCCGCGCTTCTTGAGCTCCGGCAGGGTGATCTTGGCAACCATGGCCGTGGTGGCCGCAGACGAACCCGACACGGCCCCGAACAGCCCGCACCCAAGAACATTCACGTGGACCAAGCGTCCGGGAAGCCAGTTCAGCCAGGGCGACAGGCCGCGGAACATCTCGTCCGACAGCCGCGTGCGATAGAGAATCTCCCCCATCCAGACGAACAGTGGCAAGGCTGCAAGGCTCCAGGAAGCAGAGCCGCTCCAGGCGTTCGTAGCAAGGGCAGCACCGATTTGGATGCCGGGAGGGGCGAACTGCATGGCGACGAAGCCGCAGACCAGCAGCGCTATGCCGATCCAGACGCCACCGACAAGGAGGAAAAGGAGGGCCGCGAGGATGAGACCGGAGATCTCGACAAGAGAGGAGGCTTCCATGGTCAGACCCCGCTTTCCATAACGCGTTCGATGATCTGTTCTTTACTCTCGGCCTTCGGCTTCTCGTACCGAGGCACGCCGCCAAACGTCACGTGTAGGAGTTCATCGAGGAACGCGATCGCCAGAATGGTGAGGCCTGCGGACATGCCGAGTTGCGGGATCCATAGGGGAACGGCGATGACCCCCATGGAGACGTCATTGAAGCGCCAGGAGAACAAGGTCATTTCGATCGCAAACCACGCGAAGTACGAGACGGCTACAGTTCCTATCGCCGTGCAAGCGATTTCGATCAGCTTTTTCATCGGGCCGGAAAATCGGTCGATGAGCAGACCCATGCGGATAAGCTCTCCCGAACGAAAAGTGTGGGCAAGGCCGAGGAAGGCCGTTGCCGCCATACACCAGGAGGCAAAGTCATCCCCCGCCGGCACATCAATTCCCAAAGGGCGCCCCGCAGAGAGGGAGAGCATGATCAGGAAGATTGCGACGAGAAAGATTCCGGCGAGCCAACCAGCGGCCAGGTAGAGGCCGTCAAGTGACCTCCTCAGCCACTCCGGCAAGATGCTGTGATGGGGATCAATGGAGGACACAGGTCGTCCTCCCGCATGAACTACGGCAGTCAAACATCGTCGGCTCCCCTCGGTTGCCGTGGTCGGGCGACGCTCTGACGGCTTCTTTGCCCTTCTGGAAGGCATGATGCAGCAGTGTGCAATTTGCTGTCAATCAATCATTGACGTTTTGTCGACGAAATGTTCACGTGTAAGAAAAGCAGTCAGTGAGGGGATGTCATGACCAGCGGCAAATGGGACTTCTGGATCGACCGAGGTGGCACATTCACTGATGTTGTCGGGCGCAAACCGGATGGCTCCCTCATCGCTCACAAGCTCCTGTCGGAAAACGCGGAAGCTTACAGGGATGCCGCCGTGCAAGGCATTCGCGAGCTTCTCGGTTTGAAGGCCGGCGAGCCGGTACCCGCCGGCGCGATCGGTGCGGTCAAGATGGGGACCACGGTTGCGACCAATGCCCTCCTTGAACGCAAGGGCGAGCGAACACTGCTCGTGACGACGCGCGGCTTCCGCGACGCCTTGGCGATCGGCTATCAGGCGCGGGCCGACATCTTCGCCAAGAAGATCATCAAGCCGGAACTGCTCTACAGCGCCGTGGTGGAAGTCGACGAACGCGTACGGGCCGATGGCGAGGTCGAGGCAGCCCCCGACGAAGCCGTCATCCGCCGGGACCTGCAGGCGCAGTTCGATGCCGGATTCCGCGCCGTTGCCATCGTCTTCATGCACGCCTACCGGTACCCGCAGCACGAGCATTTGGCCGCCAAGGTCGCACGCGAGATCGGGTTTACCCAAGTCTCTGTTAGCCACGAGGTCTCGCCGCTGATCAAGCTGGTGGGCCGTGGCGACACGACGGTCGTCGACGCCTATCTATCGCCGATCCTGCGCCGTTACGTGGAGCAGGTAGCATCCGAGCTCGGTGCCGACGCCGAAGGCGGGGCGCGTCTGATGTTCATGCAGTCCTCCGGTGGCCTCACGGCTGCCGACCTGTTCCAGGGCAAGGACGCCATCCTCTCCGGCCCCGCCGGCGGTGTCGTCGGCGCGGTGGAGACGTCAAAGCTCGCCGGCTTTAACCGCATGATCGGCTTCGACATGGGCGGCACGTCGACGGACGTTTCCCATTACGATGGCG
>DASYHX010000227.1:0-4188 GCA_035998065.1 Pseudorhizobium sp. | reverse complement strand
CCATGAGAGCCAGGTCGCGCCTTTGTCGTCGCGTCGCGACAGGAGGGCGTCGCGCGTCGCGCATTCGGGTTTACTGAGATCCCCGGCGAGCACGTCATGGACCAGATCCCCGGCCTGCTGCCGCGCCCGCCGCACGATCGCCTCGACCACCGTCACGGGCGGCAGCAGCAATCGCCGGCGGCGCATCTCGTCGATGACGATACCGGCAAGCCGCGAGGGCCGGGTGGTGGTCTGCGCGATCGGCATGGCGAATGCGACCAGCGCGTGAAAATCCGCGCGACTGAAAACGCGATGACCGAAACGGCGCGACAGGTCGGCGAGGTGCGTCCGCCGCGTTTCGTCGCGGCGGGCATAGTCGCGCCATGACGCGGGCGACACATCCAACTGACGGGCCACGAACGCGAGGATCGGCATGGGCGGCGCTTCGCCGGCTTCCAGCACGCGCCCGGGCCAGCGGAGATACAGCATCAGCATCGCATAGCCGAGGCGGGTGGCGTCGCCGCGCCGGGATGCGATCAGTTCAAGATCGTCACGGGTCAAGGTGAAGTGGCGGGCGATTTCGCGTTCATCGAGCGACGAATCATAATGCTCCGCAAGCATCTCGCGGGTCAGCAGGTGTCTTCTGGCCAAGCTCGAACCCCTCCATGTCACTGTCCGTCAGACGTCCGTTGGACGGTCACCGGGAATGTGTCCGTCAACTCTGGACCTTCGATGGCGATTCGGACAAGATCGCATGATGATGGGAAAACGGACAGTATGGGGCGGCCCGTGGCGCTGATCGGCTATGCGCGGGTCTCCACCCCCGACCAGAAGCTGTCGCTCCAGCATGACGCTCTCCAGCGGGCAGGATGCGATCGGGTTTTCGACGATCAGGCGTCGGGAGCCAGGACCGACAGGCCGGGCCTTGCCGAAGCACTGGCCTATTTGCGCGCCGGCGACACGCTGGTGGTATGGAAGCTCGATCGCCTCGGCCGCTCGATGAGCCACCTCATCGAAAAAGTTGGTGAACTGGCGGCGCGAGGCATCGGGTTCCGCTCGCTCACCGAGAACATCGACACCACCACGCCGGGAGGGATGCTGGTGTTTAACATCTTCGGCTCCCTCGCGCAGTTTGAACGTGATCTGATCCGCGAGCGCACCCAAGCGGGTCTGCGAGCCGCGCGCGAGCGCGGCAGCAAGGGTGGCCGCCGTCCTGTTGTTACACCTGACAAGCTACGCAAAGCGCGGGCGCACATCGCAGCAGGCCTTACTGTGCGCGAAGCCGCCGCCCGGCTCAAGATTGGCAAAACCGCCCTTTATAAAGCGTTGGAAGGCGCAAAGGCGTAATAGCTATGGCCCCAAATATCGATCCGATCCGTCATCATGTTACACAATCCCGCGTAAACGCACGCATTCGGGTTATCATCGGAATCTACATAACCTGTTTTGGGATTGGCGTTTTCAATCATGCGCGAGACTTTGCAGCATACGGATGGAGGCCCTATGATTGGGGGCCGTTCCTACTAGAGGTATTCTGGTCCTTACTGATATTCTTAGACGCGCTTGCTATTATGCTACTTCTTTCGCGTTTCAGGCGGGCGGGCTTGGTTCTGGCCGCGTCAATTATGATCGGTGATGTCGCTGCAAACACCTACGCTCTGATAGCCTTGAGCATTCCGGCATTTGGTTTTTCGGTTCCGCTTCAGGCAACGTTCCTGGGCTTTGTCCTTGGCTCGCTACCGTTCGTTTGGCCCGTAAAACCTGCTGGGTGCGGTAAGCGGTAGCCCCTGCGGCCGCCTTAGCCCAGGTCGTACTGCATTCGTTCGTCTCTCGCGTACGTAAAATTCACTTTCGTGTAGTCACCCCGACCATGCTCCGCTTACGAGCGCTGAACTATCTCAGCAACCGCCTTCCCGCTCGACATAACATTCAGCCGCTGCGAGCGTGACACCGGCTCCCTCATCGTTATCAGTATAGGAACGGCGCAGGTGGGATCGCTGAGTCCAGTGCGCAAAAGTTTCGCTATATCTTGAGCGAAGATAGTGTTGAAGACTTCCGGCCTTGAGCAACCTTGCACTGCATTCGTGATTGTTCACCGGACAGGTAGCTGTCCAAGACAATTTGTCCGGTCGCGAAATTTTGCCGCCTATGGGCAAGATCGTGCAAATCCTGTCACCCAGAGACAGGTCAGGACCGTGGGGTTTTTGCCGAAGGCCATTTACGACGATGATGACAGCCAGCTTTAAAGCTCAGGCACGTGGCCCGATAGATCGATCCGTACTTTGCTGAAATCCACATCGGCAAATATGAAATTCCGCTTGTTCGCTTCCCGCGGTGTAAGCCTGCCGGTCGTGATCGCCCAATCCAGTTTGGCCCTTGCAATTGCCTTTTCATGGGTTCGGTTCCAGACTGGATCAGGTGCTGGCGTGCCGTCACGCAGTTGCTGTCTGGCTAATCGCCATCGCGCGCGTCGCTGATCCTCGCTGTCATTTATCAGGGCCCCGAACGGGCAATTGGATCGCAGCTCACGGCCCAGGCTATCATTCTGAACTAGAAGCGCCATCCACAGTTCATGTGACCTACGCGTCAACAGGAAACGCCAGAAACGCTGGCCTATCGTTTCCGCCTTGGCAGCGAACCGGTGATCCAGGGCAAGCCGCGCTGCCTCAGCGAGAGGGCCGATGCCCTCTGGCTGGCATCGTAGCATATCGACCAGCTGGATGGCGCGCAGCAAACCGCAGCGTTCCGTGATAGTATGGGAATTATGCTGCCTGTCCTCGGATGACGCAGCGCGGTCCGTTGGTCCAGTGTCAGCCGTTTCCCTGCCGCGCACGTCGTTGCTCCTCACATTGCGCCCGCTCTCTCAGACTCTTTTCAGCTCGCCATCGCCAATGTGCGGGCACAAGGAGAAGGGTATGTGGGTCGCTCGATAAGCCGGGCCAATACCGTATGCGCAACACCATTAGCACGGCAAGTTGCAGTTCACGCACGAAATAGTTCAGGATCCATGCCGCATTTTTTCCCAGCTCACGTGGAGCGACCGCTCTGCTGGTAACTCAGTTATAGACTGGCCCAATGCGGTTTTCAAAATAGATTCAGGCCGATCGTCTTAGCGTCCAAGCAGATAGGAAAGCTGCGTATTTAAGCTAGCGTATAAGTTGGGCACGAACAGCTCATGCCTGGTCGCCGCATTTCCTGTCGGCTTGAGCTCCTCGAGAACTGCTGTGGGAACGAAGGTCCCTATTCCATCATTTGTCCCATAACAGCGGATCGCGACAAGGCGGATCGTCTTTAATATTCGGAACATATGCGGCAGGCGCCGAACCTGAACGTTTCTTCGCGCAGTCATGCCGCCCGCCTTCCGGCAAAGGGCAGCATTTTCTGGCTGGTACAGGGAAACAGGATTAGCCCTTCGGTAGAAGCCCTGACGCCGGACTGGCGATCCTCGAGCATCGGCATGAACCACAGCTTGTCGTCGAACCAGGCAGGCCGATAGTCTACCAGCCATTCCCGGCTTCTGTGGAAATCAATGTCGAGGCTCTGTGGCCACGCCCCGGAACGCAGGAGCAGAAAGTCTAGCCCATGACTATCTCCCATCCGAGCCAACCTATCGTGGGTATCTGACCCGGAAACGTTTGTGCTCGCTATCAAAAGATTGGCCTGCTCCAGAAACAACATGCCTTCGGTGCCGGACAAGCGTCGGCTGGGATTGAGATCGATCGGTGCGCCGATATCGCGGGCGACGCTCATCATGGCTCGCTGCACCGAACTACGAACGAACGGAGGGGTTTGCGATCCCCCATTGGGGGCGCATGCATGGGAGTATGTCACATTCATCACTTTCAGATTGGGGAGCCGCACCACTGAGCCGGGCTTCATTCTCCCTTTTTTCATTCCGTCACTCAGTCTTACTGAACTTCTTGCTCACTTGACAAACCGGGCAAGGATGGCAGCCTGTGTCTTGTGGATTAGCTTCTGCTCTCCAGGCAGCAATGAATGCTGGACCGCGCGCGTGAATATCAATCAGTCAGCTCGAAATGCGCCATGGTCTGCCTGATTACATAGTGCTGCTAGGCTCAGGACTCATTGATTGAGCCAGAAGATGACGGCGGCGGCGATACAGATGGCGGACATGAAGGTGTGGGCGCAACGGTCGTATCGGGTGTGGATGCGCCGCCAGTCCTTGAGCTTGCCGAACATGTTTTCGAT